>CAZUVG010000520.1:0-2395 GCA_964623765.1 uncultured Roseicyclus sp. | reverse complement strand
GTCTCCGAATGGCTGGCCATGATCGCCCACAAGGAGCCCCGCGAATGACCCGCCTCAAAGCCCTGCGCGACCTGCGCGCCGCCGTGCAGGACGACGACCCGCTCAAGACGTGGCGCATCCCGCTCAATGCCGACCTGATCGAAACGGCGTTGGCTGACGACGACGAGCACTGGTCGAATTTCTGCGGGGCCTACAGCGGCTCGCTGACCGATGCCGTCGCGCTGGCCGAAGGGATGCTGCCGAAGGTGGACTGGAACCTCTGGACCGGCACGCCTCTCGGCAAGGAATACGTCTGTCGCCTGCTCTTGGAGCGGCACCCGCGCGTGGACCGGACCGCACTTTCCTACGCCCCCACCCCCGCCCGCGCGATGCTGTTGGCTACGCTGGATGCGATGATTGAGAGGGAGGGCGAGAATGGCTGAGCAGAAATTCGACGGCCGTTTCTATGCCGAAGGGGCGCAAGTCTGGAAGGCGCCGGTTCGGCGCGCAAGAAGCGTATCGCTTGGGTTCGTCGTGGCTCATGTAAACGAGCACCTGACGGACCCGGAGGGCGTGGCGCAGATGATCGCGGACGCCATGAACGCGGCGGCGGCTGAGGATGAAGCCAAGAAGGAACTGAGCAATGCCGACTGAGAACCGCCGCCAATTCATCGACAGCCGGGGCAAGCTCATCACCGGCAGCGAGGCGAAGGCGCGCTACCCCGACCCGCAGTTCTTCATGCGCGGCGACGTGAGAATGCCGCGCGAGGATCTGTGCCAGCTCGTCATGCGCAACGCCGACGAAATGCGCTTCGTGCTTTACATGCTCGAAAGCCCGGCCCGGCCCGACGCGAAGGGAAGCAAATTCCCGAAGCGGGCGCTGCTGGAGACTGCGAACCGCCTGCACGACTGGCGCGTGTCTGTGGACATGCACGGCGGCGGGCTGGGACAGCCTTATTTGTGGGAAGTTTGAGAGATGCCGACTGATAGCGAGTTCGGAGACCTGCGCGATGTTGAGGCCGTCCACAGAGGGCGCCGGATTGCGCTTCTGACAGACGGGCAAATCCTGCCCGTGACGGGATGGTTCTGCATGGACGCGGAATTGAGGGACGAGCCGTGCGAGCCCTCGCAGGCCGTTTCCTGCGTCGCCGGCCCCGACAAGGACGGCCAGTGGTATTCAATCGACCTGTCCTGTTTCGATCCGGAGAGGGCGCAATGACTGACCCGCTTGAAGATATTGAAGATCGGCTGAAAGAAGCGCCCGAAGACGATTGCGGCAATGACCGGCTCTGCACAGAAGCGGCCATGGAGATTGCGCAGCTTCGGCTCAACAACCGCCTGGCTCGCCGGCGGCTGGATGCAGCGTTGGACCGGGCTGCCGCTGCCGAAACCGGACGGCAGGAAGCAATGGCTGCGCTTGTAGAGGCGCGCGACCTGATCCTTGGCGCAAACCATGGGCCGACGAGATACCCTCGCGCCTTTACGCTGCTGATGGGGGAGGTGGACCGCTCATGACCACTCCTGACCGCCCCCGCCATTGCCGCACTGGCGTCATCCACCCCGACTACGGCGGCCCCCGGATGCTGTTCGCCTATACGCACCCGACAGGCCGGCTCGTTACTGTGATCGACGCCGAGGACATCGACGGCGCGTGGATCATCGCAACGGGATGGGGCGATGCCGCCGACATTGCGCAGAAGAAAGCCGCCGGCTGGCGCGTCTGGCCCTGCATGGTTGAATGGGAGGAACGGGAATGACCGACTACCCCTCTCACCGCGTCGCGTCGCCCGATATCTACAGCTACGACACCGACAGCATGGCGGCCCATGTCGCCGGCATCACGGTGCTGCCGAACATCGTGGATCGCTGGGCGGGGTGGCGCGATTGGGACGACTGGAACGTCGTCAAGGACCGCGCTGCGGTCCGGCACGCCCACTGCATCGTGGGATGCCTCGACGCGCCCATGGATGATCTGGTGGGCACAGGATGACCCGCCCCGACACCCTGCGCCACTACGTTTTTCCCGAAGGCAACGTCGCCATCGCCTTTTCGGGCGGCCGCACATCGGCCTACATGCTCCACCAGATCCTGGAGGCGAACGGCGATCTACCCGAGCGCGTGGTCATTAGCTTCCAGAACACTGGGCGCGAGATGCCCGAAACGCTGGATTTCGTGCAGGAATGCGGCGAGCGGTGGGGCGTGCGGATTGTGTGGCTTGAATACAGGCCAGACGAACCGCGCTTTGAAGTCGTGTCGCACAACTCGGCCAGCCGCGACGGGGAGCCGTTCGAGGCGCTGATCCGAAAGCGAAAGTTTTTGCCGAACCGCGTCGCGCGATTTTGCACGCAAGAAATGAAAATTAACACGCAAAAGCGATACTGCATGTCGCTGGGCTGGTCGGAATGGTGGTCCTGCA
>CAZUVG010000519.1:0-2401 GCA_964623765.1 uncultured Roseicyclus sp. | reverse complement strand
GTAGGTCACCTTCTGGTCATCGGCGAGGCCGGTGAGGCCCGCACGCTCGACGGCAGAGATGTGGACGAAGACGTCCTTCCCGCCGCTCTCGGGCTGGATGAAGCCGAAACCCTTGGTGGTGTTGAACCATTTCACGGTGCCATTGGCCATGTCCGTGGTCTCCTGTTCTTGTTGCTGCCCGCAGGACGCGGCAGCCCGGCAAAGTCAGTCTGGATCGATCAACTGAGAGCCGGATGAACGGAGGCAGCGGTTCGAAGAGAATAACAGTCGCAATACACAAATGGGCCCCAAGGAGAAACTTTGCAAGAGCAGGTCGCATGAGGTTGAAATGAGCTTTCAGGTAGTCTCCTGTCTGTTAGGCCTGCTCGGGCATTGTCGTCGTCCTCCACCACGGGGTTAGAGGCACCTCAGGCGCGGTAATGGCGAGGGCACGAGTTCCGCGGCGTTGACCACGGGCGGGTGCCCCGGGTTCGGCCCGTTGGTGCCGCAGGGATCGCGGTGGCAACCGTGCGCGCGGGGGCGACGGAAACTGTCCCGGCCGCCGTGCCGCGCGCCCGCCAGCGGAACTGCCGCGGCCCTTCCGGCATATCTTAGAGGCCCATCCTGTATCGCTTTCGGTCCCGCCAATCGTGCGTTGGACACCGCCGATCTCGTTCCCCTTGCGGTGGGCCGCAGGATCGAGCAGATCACGCCGCTGACCAGCGGCTTTTCCGGAGCGCCGGACGCATTGGCGGAAATGCGGGTCGAGGTGCTCGTCGACGTGGCGTCTGGGGCCGATCGCCCTCGGGGTCTTGCACGACCGTCGAAAAAGCCGGGGGGGCCGTGACCGTCATGACCTGATGAACAGTTGCCCCGGCGCGGAGGGTCGGAGACGCGCGCCGGCAAGGCGTGCCATGTGCCAGGCAAGGACCTGGTTGCTGCTCAGCACCGGCAGGCCGGTCTCCGCCTCCAGCGCGTCGATGACGTCGAGGGTGCGGAGGTTGGTGCAGGAAAGGAACAGGCTTTCCACGTCTTCGCCGCGGGCCGCCTCGCGCCCCGCGGCCAGAATGCTTCCGGGGTCGATGCGCGCGACGCGGGCCTCAATCTTCTCGCCGAAGGAGATCGAGACCGGAACGGAGAGCCCTGCCGCCTCGAAGGCGGTCCGGATGGGCTGCGCGACGCTCGGGATGTAGGGCGAGACGATCCCGACGGAGTGCGCGCCGAGGTGGCCGATGGCCGCGAGCGATGCCGTCATGGGGTCGGTGACATGGGCCGTCCGTCGAGCAGCCTTCAGGCTCGCGGCTACCTTCGCGGGTCCGATGAGCGTCGTGCCGGAAGTGCAGGCATAGGCGATCGCGTCATAGTTCGTGTCCGGCAGGAATCGCGCAGCGCCGTCGAGGTCGTGGGCCATCTGCGCGATGGTCTCGGGTGTCAGCTCCGCCCCCGATGCGATGCGCGTGACATGGAGACGGACGGCGTCTGCCGGGAAAAGGCGTCGCAGATCCTGCTCGATCGTCTCGTCGACCTGCAGGACGACGACCCCGATGCGGGGCGGGCCGGCCTCGTCGGGCACAAGGCGATAGTCGAAGCCGCTCATGATCCGATCACCGGAAGCTCGGCGGGCGCGCGGGGCGAGAGCAACGCGCAGCCATCGGCCCGGATCACGACGTTCTCCTCGTGGACCATGATCCGTCCCGGCGCGATCTCGACGCCCGGCTCCAGCGTCAGGACCATGCCCTCGCGGAGCGGCGTCCGGTCCCGGGACGTGAGCGAGGGCCATTCCGTCAACACGGTTCCGAGGCCGTGGCCAAGCCGCCCGCCGAGCGGTGTCATCCCCGCGCGGACGAGATGCTCGCTCATGATGCGGTGGAGGTCCCGGGCCTGCAGGCCGGGTCCCAGTTCCGCCAGCGCGGCCTCGGTTGCGGACCAGAGGGCGGCATGGGCGCGCGTGGCCCCGGCATCGGCGTGCCCTATCGCGTAGTTGCGGTCGAAGTCACAGAAATGGCCATGCCGCACGGCCCCGGTATCGAGCATAAGGACGTCGCCTGCCTCGAGCGGACGATCCGGGGCGGGAGAGATCACGTCGCCGTAGCCGCCCGGTCCCGCACCGCCGGCGAGGTACGAAACCCAGTCGGCACCTTCCTGCAGGAGCGCGATCTGGAAGGCCCGGAATACATCGCTCAGCGGGCGGCCGGGCACCGCGATCTCCGGCACGCGATCGAAGGCACGACCCGCAATTGCACAGGTCTCGCGGATCCTGCCGATCTCGCGCTCGGACTTGATCTCGCGGGTGTGGCGGAGGGCAATCGTCGCGTCGACGAAGCTCCGCACGCCGATGGCCGCCGCGACGCGGACGTGGTCCGCGAGCGGCATGCGCAGATGCGTCTCGCCGCCCATGGGCAGGCCG
Organism: uncultured Roseicyclus sp.; assembly: GCA_964623765.1. Lineage (GTDB taxonomy): Bacteria > Pseudomonadota > Alphaproteobacteria > Rhodobacterales > Rhodobacteraceae > Roseibacterium. The sequence continues at coordinate 15 of CAZUVG010000519.1, read as the reverse complement.
ATGCGGCCGCCGTCG
>CAZUVG010000518.1:0-2415 GCA_964623765.1 uncultured Roseicyclus sp. | reverse complement strand
AGGTCACGATCCCCGAGATCGGCACCGTCCGTGCCGAAGAGCCGCCCATCGTCGTGCTGACCTCAAACCGCACGCGCGAGGTCCATGACGCGCTCAAGCGGCGCTGCCTTTATCACTGGGTGGACTATCCCGACTTCGACCGCGAACTCGACATCCTGCGCAAGCGCGTGCCCGAAGCGACGGAAAGGCTCTCGTCGGAGGTCGTGGCCTTCGTGCACGGCCTGCGCGGACAGGACCTCTTCAAGTCGCCCGGCGTGGCCGAGAGCATCGATTGGGCGCGCTGTCTGGTGGCGCTCGACGCCGTTGCGCTCTCGCCCGAGATGGTGACCGACACCGTCGGCGCGCTTCTGAAGTACCAGGACGACATCGCGCGAATCGCGGGTGCCGAGACCACGCGGCTTCTCGACGAAGCGCGCCGGAGCCGCGCGGGCGCCGAATGACCGCGGCGGCAGATCACGCCGCCGAGGGCCGGCTGGTGGAGAACGTCCTGCACTTCGCACATGCCCTGCGGAAGGCGGGCGTGAAGGTGGGAACGGCACAGGTCGAGACGGCAGTCCGCGCGGTGGCGGAGGCCGGGTTCACGCGCCGGGACGACTTCTACCACGTCCTGCGCGCGACCCTGGTCACCCGAGCCGAGCACCTGGAGATCTTCCACCAGGTCTTCTCGATGTTCTGGCGCGATCCCGATTTCCTGTCGGGCCTGATGCAGCTGCTCTCGCCTCGGCTGGAGACCGCCCAGGACCGCCGGAAACCGGACGCGGGCCAGCGCCGCGCGGAGGAGGCGCTCGCGGGCGGCCGCGCGCGCGCGGAGACGCGGACGCGCGACGAGATCGAGCGGCAGGCGGTCCTCACATGGTCCGGTCGCGAAGTGATCCGGCGCAAGGATTTCGAGCAGATGAGCGCCGCGGAAATGGCCGAGGCCGAACGCGCGGTGCGCGACCTCGAACTCCCCGTCGAGCCGCTCCGCACGCGACGCAGCCGGCCAGACCGCTACGGAGCCCGGCCCGACCCGCGGGCAACGCTGCGCTCGGCCTGCCGGCGGGCGGGCGAGATCGACCGGATCGAGCGCAGGACGCCCCGGACGCGCCCTCCGGACCTCGTGGCACTCTGCGACATATCGGGCTCCATGTCGGTCTATTCTCGGCTGCTCCTGCGCTACCTGCACGCGATCATGCACGCACCCCGCCGCGGCTGGGGCCATGTCCACGCCTTCACCTTCGGGACCGCGCTGACGAACGTCACCCGCGCCCTTCGGCACGGCGACCCCGACCTCGCGCTGGGCGCCGCGGGGCAGCAGGCAGCCGACTGGGAGGGCGGCACGCGTATCGGCGCCGCGCTCGAGCGGTTCAACAAGACCTGGTCGCGGGGGGTGCTGACATCCGGCGCCGTGGTCATCCTGATCACCGACGGGCTGGAACGCGGCAACCTCGAGCTTCTCGACCGCGAGACGGCGCGCCTGTCGCGCAGCGCGGGACGCCTCATCTGGCTCAACCCGCTCCTGCGCTGGGAGGGGTTCGCGCCCCGCGCGGGCGGCGTGCGCACGTTGCTGGCCCATGTCGACAGCTTCCACGCCTGCCACTCCCTCGACAGCCTGCAGGCACTCTCCGACGCGCTCGGCAGGCCCGGCCTCAGGGATGCCATGCTGGGGCAACTCCGCGCGGCGTCGTGAGTTTCGGCGAGACCGCCTGAAATCGTTTGCTTTCCCCGCCGCCCCCAATAATCTGGGCGCAGCTGCCAGGTTTCGGGGGAGGAAACCCAGCATGGACATGACCGGACAGTGCCGGCCTGACGCGATGCGCGCCCCGCTGGCGGCGCGTTTCTTCGACCATTTCACACGGCAGCACGGCAACGCGGAGCCATGCCTCGTGGCGTGAGGCCGCGAAACGATTCGAGATGCGGGCGCGAGGCCCGCGCAGAGGGAGGAAAGAATGACCAAGGTCACCATGACGGTGAACGGGAAATCCGTGAGCCGAGACGTTCCCGACACCACGCTCCTTTCGGAGTTCCTGCGGGAGCACCTGCGCCTGACCGGAACCCACGTCGGCTGCGACACGAGCCAGTGCGGCGCCTGCGTGGTGCACGTGGACGGCCGGGCGGTGAAGTCCTGCACGGCGCTCGCGGTCTCGCTCGAAGGATCGGAGGTGCTGACCGTCGAGGGCCTTGCACAGGGCGGCGAGCTGCACCCGATGCAGGCCGCCTTCAACGCCCATCACGGTCTTCAGTGCGGGTTCTGCACGCCGGGCATGATCATGGCGGGGATCGACATGGTGAACCGCTACCGGGCCGACGGGCGCGAGCTGACGCAGAAGGCGATCCGCCACGAGCTGGAGGGCAACATCTGCCGCTGCACCGGCTACCACAACATCGTCAACGCCATCGAGGACGCGGCGGGCCAGATGGCCGGCATGTCCAAGG
>CAZUVG010000517.1:0-2426 GCA_964623765.1 uncultured Roseicyclus sp. | reverse complement strand
TGGTTCTGCACCATGTCCCGCATCGCGCCCGACTGGTCGTAGTAGGATCCCCGGCCGCCGACACCCACCTCCTCGGCGACGGTGATCTGCACGTGATCGACGTATTGCGTGTTCCACAGGGGCTCGAAGAGAACGTTGCCGAAGCGGACGGCCATGAGGTTCTGCACCGTCTCCTTGCCGAGGTAATGATCGATCCGGTAGATCTGCGTTTCGTCGAAGAACTCCCTCAGCGTCGCGTTCAGCGCCCGTGCCGAGACCAGATCGTTGCCGAAGGGTTTTTCCACCACGACGCGCGCATCGCCCCGGGCGATTCCGAACTGGTTGAGCCGCTCGGCGATATCCCCGAAAAGCGACGGCGCCACCGAGAAGTAGAAGGCCTGCACCGCATCGGGCCGCATCCGCGCGCGCAGCTCCTGCCAGCCGCTTTCGCCGCGGGCATCCACCGCGAGGTAATCCAACCGCTCGAGGAAGGCCGAGATCGCCCCCTCCTCGCGCCGCGCCTTGGCCACGAATTCCTCCAGCGCCTCGCGCACCCAGCCGCGCCACTCCTCCGCGGTCTGCTCGGTCCGTGCCGCGCCCGTGATCCGCGCCTCCACCGGCATCTGCCCGTCGAGGAAGCGGCGGTAGAGCGCCGGCAGGATCTTGCGCCGCGCGAGATCGCCCGTGCCGCCGAAGATGACGAGGTCGAACGGATCGACCGGAATGACACGCGAAACCATCTGCCTCTCCACCAGGCCTTCTGCCTGCGCACCAACGCTTCGTTAGCGCTAACGGATCCTCACCGCCCGAGGACTAATCCCTTCCTGCGCCGCAGTCTACCGGCTGCCGGTACGCCACGCCAACAACGTGTCATCATCCCGGCGGCCAACCCCGGGCGCGGCGCATGCGCCCACCGGCCTCATGGCTCCATCGCGCAGACAAGCTCGAAGAGAACCGAGGCGCCAAGCCAGGCCGTCATTCCGGACGGATCGAAGGGCGGCGAAACTTCCACGAGATCCGTCCCGATCAGGTCGAGGCCCTTCAGCGCCCGAACGCACTGGATCGCCTCGAAACTGGTCGGCCCACCCACCTCGGGCGTGCCCGTGCCCGGAGCGAAGGCCGGATCGACGAAATCGATGTCGAAGCTCGCATAGACAGGGCCCTGCCCGGCCACCTTGCGGGCCTCATCCATCACCGAGGACCAGCCGCGCGCCATGCATTCCTCGATACTGACGATATGGACGCCCTTCTCGCGGCCGTAATCGATGTCCTCCTTGTTGTAGGAGGTTCCCCGCATCCCGGCCATGAAGCACCGGTGCGGATCGAGCCATCCCTCCTCGATCGCCTGCCGGAACGGGTTGCCATGGGTCAGCGTCTTCCCTCCGAAATAGGGCGGGTACAGATCGGTATGGCTGTCGAGCAGGATCAGGCCGAAGGCTTCGCCCCGGTGCTTTCCCAGCGCGCGCAACACCGTCAGCGTGCACAGGTGGTCGCCCCCCGCCATCACCGGCCGGATGCCGTCGGCGAGCATCCCGGCCACGACCTTCTCGGCCGCCTCCAGCGCCTCGTCCTGGTCCACGGGGCTCATCGCGACGTCGCCCATGTCTGCGCAGCGCATCGTGGAGAACGGCGTCTGCCGGGTATGTCCGTTCATCGCCCGAATCATGGTAGAGGCGTCGCGCAGGGCGCGCGGCCCGTGCCGCGCGCCGGGGCGGTTCGACGTCGCCCCGTCCCAGGGCATGCCGAGAATCCCGATCTCGACCTCCGCACGCCGCTGATCGCCCTCCGGCACGTGCGGCAGCCGCATGAAGGTCGGTATGCCCGCGTAGCGCGGCAGCGCCGCCCCCGAGACAGGTTCCCATTCCGTGTTCGTCATCGCTCGCCCTCGGCCTTGTTGCCGGGCGAGGCTACTTCCGGCGCTCCCGCCTGTCACGGGGCGCGATGAGCGGTGCGGAACGACCGCACCCGCCCGTTCGTCTTACCGACCCTACGCACACGGCATCTGCCGCGCGGTGCGCAGGCTGGGGCGGCGCGTCATGCCTCCAGCTCGGCATCCCAGTAAAGGAAGTCGAGCCAGCTGTCGTGCAGGTGGTTCGGCGGAAACTTCCGGCCCATGTTCCTGAGCTCCTCGGCACCCGGCTGGCGCGGCGGCTTGCGCAGGCTCATGCCGGACTGGCGCAGGCTGCGGGCCCCCTTGCGCAGGTTGCACCTCGCGCAGGCAGCCACGACGTTCTCCCAACTCGTCACGCCGCCCCGGGCACGCGGAACGACGTGGTCGAAGGTCAGGTCGCCCTTCGCCCCGCAATACTGGCAGGAGAACTCGTCGCGCAGGAACAGGTTGAAGCGGGTGAAGGCCACGCGCTTCTGCGGCTTCACGTAATCCTTCAGGACGACGACCGAGGGGATGCGGATCTCGGTCGAGGGGCTGCGCACGACCTCGTCGTATT
>CAZUVG010000516.1:358-2428 GCA_964623765.1 uncultured Roseicyclus sp. | reverse complement strand
ACACGCTCCGCCCGTATGGCGTTCCCCGACCTGACACCTCATCGGAAGGGAAGGAAACGCAATGGACACGATCATCTTTCTCGCGGCCCTGTTCCTCATCACCATCGTCGCGTTCATGGGTTGGGCAAGCGTCAGCAAGCGCCGCACAGAGAAGAAACTAAACGACCCGAACGCACCGAAATCCACGCTCGCCAAGGACGGACCCGGGCCCAATCCCGCGACCGCGCCGCGGCGTGAAGGCGCCACGCCGCAGGGTGGCCGGAAATAGGGGCCTGCCATCGCCGCGCGGCCCGGCCGCGACCGCCGGGCGACTACGCTGCGCCGCGCCTCGGCCTCCTGCGAAAGCCGTCTAGACTAGGGCATCGAGGACCCGCCCGGCTGTCTGCGCGGTGTCCTCCCAGCTCGGCAGGCCCATGCCTGCGCGCTCCGCCGCGCGCGCCATCGCCGTCAGCTGCGCGTCGTCCGTCAGGAGACCCCGCAGCGCCGCGGCGAAGGCCCGCGGATTATCCGGCGGCACCAAGATCCCGGCGCGCCCGGGAACCGTGCGCGGCACCGCGCCGGTGTCGCAGCTCACGATCGGCAGACCGTGCGAAAGCGCCTCGTCGAAGACGATCCCGTAGCCTTCGTAACGTGTCGCCAGTGCGAAGATCGTGGCCGACCGGTAGAGCGTCAGAAGCTCGCTGTCCGTAACGCGCCCTGCCATCCGCACCCGGACGCCCAGGCCGAGGTCGGCATGCAGCCGGTCGAGTGCCGCCGCATGATCCGGATCGTAGCGGCTGCCAACGATCGCCGCCTGCCACGCGAGATCCGTGATCTCCGACAGTGCCTTCAGCAGGATGTCGTGGCCCTTTCGCGGGTGCTGGATGCCCACGGACAGGATCAGGGGCGGCGCTCCCGCACGGGCGGGGGCGCTCCCGCCGCCCTCGGGCCGGTCGGTGCCGGGGCGGGCGATCGTGATGCGATCGGCCGGCACGCCGTATCGCGTCTTCAGAACGTCTGCGGTGTGAGGGCTTGGGACGAGGACATGGGCCATGAGCGCGAGGTTGTCGCGTTCGGTCCGGAACAGGTGCGCGCGCCGCGCCTCGTCGAGGCCGCTTTCAAGGGCGAGCGGATGATGGACCATGCCGACCACGGGCGCCCGGACCCGGGCGAGCCCCTCCGTGTCGATGGCGCCCGAGACAAGCCCGTCGAGAATGAGCGCGCGTTCGGGCGGAAGCGCCGCGAGCCGGGCGATGGCGTCGGCCATGTCCTCCGGTGCCGGGTCCGGGAAGGAGCCGGCGAGTTCCAAGTGCTCCACGTCCCGCCCCTGCGCCCGCAGCCCCTCGAGCAGGCGGCGCTCGTAGATGTAGCCGCCCGTCAACGTCGTGATGTCGCCCGGGATCGCGAAGGCCGCCGCTTTCATCCGAGCTGCTCCGGAGCGTATGTGCGCAGCACGCGCGCCTCCACCATGCCAACCGCGGTATAGCCGAGCGCCGAGAGGACCGACACGAGGACGACCGAACTCCACAGCATGTCGTAGTCCGAGAGCGAGGCGGACAGCGCCATGAGGCTGCCGATCCCGTTGCCGGTGGCAAGCCACTCGACAACCGTGACCGCGAGCACCGACGCGGGCACGGCCATGCGCGCGGCGGCGAAGAAGGCGGGCAGCATGGCGGGGATGCGCACCCGGATCAGCCGCGCCATCGGGCCGGCGGCGTAGCTGTCCAGGACGTCCATCACCTGCCCCGGCGCCTGCCTCAGGCCATGGAGACAGGCCACGAAGGTCGGGAAGAAGACCATGACGGCGACCAGCACGATGGTGCCCGTGGCGCCCCGACCCAGCAGAAGCACGACCAGCGGCGCCGTCGTCACGATGGGGACCGACCGCAGCGCGATGGCAAGCGGCATCGCCGTCGAGGCGAGCGCGGGCCAGAGCACGAGAAGGACGGCGAGCCCCGCGCCCGCGGCAAGCCCCGCGATGTAGCCGGGCAGCAGGTAGGCCGCCGTCTGGCCGAGCGCCGTGCCGAGCGCGGACCGCGTCCGGCCTGCGTCCGCGTCCGTGACGAGGGCGCCGAAGACGTCGCCCGGCCC
>CAZUVG010000516.1:0-348 GCA_964623765.1 uncultured Roseicyclus sp. | reverse complement strand
CCCGTCTGCCGACGGGCAACGGAGGGCGGCGTGGCGAGGATCACCGGCGGGGCGTCGAGCAGGATGCGGCGCGCGAGCGCGCCGATCGCCAGATAGGCCATGATGGCGACAGCGGTGGCGACTGTGGCGAGCGCCCATGTCATTTCCACGTCGAGCGCGCGGATGGCGCGGATCGTGAGCACGCCCATCCCGCGCTCGGCCCCGGTGAACTCGCCCACCATCGCGCCGAGGAAGGCCGCGGGCGCCGCGATCTGCAGGCCCGCGAAAAGGTAGGGCAGGGCGGCCATTGACCGGACGTGAACGAGCGCCGCGATCCGGCCGCGCCCGTAGCTGCGCACCAGGTCGAAC
>CAZUVG010000515.1:0-2432 GCA_964623765.1 uncultured Roseicyclus sp. | reverse complement strand
GGCCTGCGTCACCTCTTCGCCGAGATAGCTCTCGGCGGTTTCCTTCATCTTGCCGAGGATCTGGGCGGAGATCTGGGAGGGCGAGAACTTTTCACCCTTCACCTCGACCCAGGCGTCGCCATTGCCGCCGTCCACGATCTTGTAGGGGACGAGCTTCTTGTCCTTCTCCACCTCGGCATCGCCGAGACGGCGGCCGACGAGGCGCTTCACGGCGAAGATGGTGTTCTCGGGGTTCGTGACCGCCTGGCGCTTGGCCGGCTGGCCGACGAGACGCTCGTCGTCGGTGTAGGCGACGATGGACGGGGTCGTCCGCGCGCCTTCGGAGTTCTCGATGACACGGGCCTGGCTGCCGTCCATGATGGCGACGCAGGAGTTGGTCGTGCCGAGGTCGATACCGATCACTTTGGCCATATCTTGTAGTCCCTTTCTTCAAGCGAACGGGCGGGGTCGGGTCCGGTTGCGGCCCCCTCGCCGCCCTGCCATGCCTCATGTGATGTTGCGTCCGGGGTGCACGCCCCGTCGGCTTCCGGGCGTATATAAGAAGGGGGGTAAGGCCCTGCAAGCGGCGGGGAACGAGGTTGGGGAGGCCGGGATGCAGACAGTGGAACTCAACGGCGTGAAGGTCCATCCGGGCTTTCTCGATCCCGCGGCGCAGGCAGCGCTGGTCGAGGACGTGCGGGCGATCGTGCGGACAGCGCCGCTCTTCCGGCCAGTCACCGCGCGGGGGAGGCCCATGTCGGTGCGCATGACCTCGGCCGGGCAGAAGGGCTGGGTGTCCGACAGGCGCGGCTACCGTTACGAGGACAGGCATCCCGGTGGCACGGACTGGCCGCCCATTCCGGAGACGGTGCTCGCGGTTTGGCGGCAGGTTTCTGGCGTGGCGCGCGACCCGCAGTGCTGTCTGGTCAACTTCTACGACGATGACGCCCGGATGGGGATGCACCAGGACCGGGACGAGGCGGATTTCGCGATGCCCGTCGTCTCGATCTCGCTGGGCGACGAGGCTCTCTTCCGCGTCGGCGGAACCTCGCGCGGCGGGCCGACGAAGTCTATCTGGCTAAGCTCGGGCGACGTGGCGGTCCTGTCCGGCGCAGCCCGCCTCGCATACCACGGAATCGACCGCGTCCGCCCCGGCAGCTCGACGCTTCTCAAGGACGGCGGCCGGATCAACCTGACGCTGCGCGTGGTGGACTGAGGCGCCTCAGCGCCGCGCCTCCCAGCTCGCCGAGGCGTGCTTGCGCGTGTAGAACTCGCCCATCATTCCCAGAAGGAACAGCACGAGCGTCGCGTAGAGGGGATATTCCCAGTTGCTGTAGTGCGGCTCGTAGTTGACGAAGGTGAAACCGCGGGCCTGGTCGATGATGTGGAACAGCGGGTTCCAATCGAAGAGCGCGATGAAGGAGGTTGGCAGCATGTTGGCCACGAACATCTTTCCCGAGGCGATCATGTTCACGCGCACGTAGGCCATCTGGACGATGTTCACGACGTCCGGTGCCCATGGCCGCGCCGCCAGCAGGATCACGCCCAGCGCGCAGCCCGAGCCCCAGGCCAGCAGGAACATCATCAGCGCGCCGGCCCAGTCGTGGATCACCACCGGCTGCAGCAGCGTGTGCATCAGGAACAGGATGACAAGCAGGCTGACCATCTTGATGTAGAGCGCGGCGAGGGCGGAGGACAGGATCGCCACCAGCGTGTTCATCGGCGCGTGCTGCATCATCGGCGAGGTGGAGCTCTCCGAGCGCATGATTTCCTGCAGGGCCTGGATGTGCACCAGATAGAGGAAGATGCCCGTCAGCAGGTAGAGCATGAAGTCGCCGCGGATCGCCATGCCGCGCGCGCCGGGGATGATCGTGAACAGGAAGTAGAAGGCGGCGAGGAACAGGATGCTCTGCACCACGCTCATCCCGATGGCGAGCACCGCGTTGCCGTGCGTCTTGCGGACCTTCCGGACGGTGGCATGGTAGGTCACCTCCAGCATGCCGAAGATCAGCGCGCCCGTGGTCGTCGGCCTGGAGGACTGGAACATCGCGGTCTGCCCGTGTTTTCTGCACCTGCGGGCCGTCGGCCCGCGTCGCTCTTGCCGGCGGCGTGCGGGGCGACGATAACGCGCGCGCGTCTTCGGTTCAATCGCCCGGGAAAGGAACGCTCCGAGATGGACTACACCGAACTGATGATCGAATTGCGGCGCGCGGCCATCCTCGCGGGCGAAAAGATCATGGAAATTTACGGATCGGACGATTTCGACGTCCGCGCGAAGTCCGACGACAGCCCGGTGACTGCCGCCGACGAGGCGGCCGATGCGCTGATTTCCGCCCGCCTGCGCGCGGTCTTCCCCGATATCACCCTCGTCACCGAGGAACAGGCCGAGAGTCACGGCGCCTCCGCCGACACCTTCCTGATCGTCGATCCGCTGGACGGCACGAAGGAATTCG
>CAZUVG010000514.1:883-2447 GCA_964623765.1 uncultured Roseicyclus sp. | reverse complement strand
GCTCAACCCGGACCGGGGCGGGTTGAGCCGCCGCGCGAGAAACCCCGGTCGGGGGATGGACCCGGGAGGCTGCCCATGAAGCGCGAAGCCGTGTTCGGCGGAGGCAGAAGCGCGATCGCGATCTCCGCGGTCGCCGCCGGCGTCGTTCTGGCCGGCGCGGCGGCATTCCTTCTGCGTGACGACGCCGCCGATTTGGCACCCGACGTGCCGTCCGCGGACGTTGTAGTGTCCTCGGCGGATACGGGAGGGGCGGCGGATTCCACGATTCCCTCCGAAGATCCGGGCGCGCCCGAACGATCCGCTGCCGAGGAGGGCGAGCCTCCGCCGCCCACGCCGGTGCCGCCGAGCTTCGACCAGGTCCGGGTCAGCCCCGAGGGGTCCGCCGTGGTCGCGGGCCGCGCACCGGCAGGCGCGGACGTGAGGCTGCTCGCTGACGGGCAGGAGGTGTCGGCCGCGCGCGCCGGCGGGGACGGTGCATTCGCGGCGATCTTCACGCTTCCGCCCTCGGACGTGCCACGGATCATCAGTCTCAGCGCGCGGCTGGAGAACGGCGTGGAGGTTCCCGGCGTGGGCTCGGTCATCGTCGCGCCCTTCGGATCTGGGGATCGATCGCCGGTCACGGCCGAAATCGCCGAGGTGTCGACGGAGGGTCCGGCCGAGGGTGGGACAGCCGATGCGGAGACCGCTCCGGTCGCATCGGGGACGGGACACGACGAGCCGCTCGGCGACCTTGCCCTCGCGCCCGACCTGCCGGCCGCGCCGCAGGTGACGGAGCCGTCCGCGGATTCCGCCGATCCCGGGGAGCGAGCTTCGCCCGATCCGCGCCCGCGCACGGAAGCGGCCGTGGAAGACGTCGCGCGCGGCCAGGATGTGGCCGCTTCGCCCGGCGGCGGGACCGGCACGGACGCTGCGCCGCCCCGGACCGAACCCGCCGATCCGGCCGGCGACGCCGCACCCGTCGCCCGCCCGCCCCGGCCCGAGGCGATGGCACGGCTTGACCCGGCGCCGGAAGCCCCGGAGCCCGCGGACGGGATGACGCCCCCGGTCGCCCGCGCGCCCTCGGTGGTGATCGCTGGGCCCGAAGGCCTCCGGGTCGTGCAGGGCGATGGCGCGGCGCCGTCCGGCGGCAGCCCCGGTGCCCCGCCCACGGCCCAGACCGAGATCCGGCTCGACGCCATCGCCTACGATCTGGCGGGCGCGGTGACGCTCTCGGGGCGCGGCGCGGCTGACGGGCAGGTGCAGGTGCTGATCGATGGCCGCCCCCTCGATCTCGGAGAGATCGGTCCGGACGGCAACTGGTCACTGGAATTGCCGGACGTCGACCCTGGGACCTACACGCTGACCGTGGCCCAGCTTTCGCCCGGGGGCGAGGAGGAGAGCCGGGTGGAGACGCCCTTCCTGCGCGAGGACCCCGCGCGCATCGCCGCCTCGCCGATGCTGGTGGAGGCCGGCGTCTCCGTCATCACCGTGCAGCCGGGCTTCACGCTCTGGGGGATCGCCGAGGCGAATTTCGGCGAGGGCATAGCCTACGTCCAGATCTTCGACGAGAACCGCGACAGTATCC
>CAZUVG010000514.1:0-873 GCA_964623765.1 uncultured Roseicyclus sp. | reverse complement strand
ACGCGATCCCGACTGGATTTTCCCCGGCCAGATCTTCCGGCTTCCCGTGGACCTTCCGCGCACCAACGCCCGTCCCTGAGTGCCGCCGGCCGACCGGCTCTGGTCATTGTCGGCGGGCGTGCCTAGGTAGGGACAAGGCCAGCCAGACGGATTTCCATGCCCGCCGATACGACCGATCCCCGCGCCGCCGGCGCGGCGCGCGCTCAGGGCGCAACGCCCGCCCGCAACCGGGAACCTGTTCTGGACGCGTCGCACGAACCGGACGTCGAGGCTGCCGAGCGCCGCTCGGGATGGCGCACGATCCGCAAGGTCGCGCCGTATCTCTGGCCCGAGGACAAGGCCTGGGTGAAGCGGCGCGTGGTCATCGCGCTCGCCATGCTGGTCGCGGCCAAGCTCGTGGCCGTCGGCACGCCCTTCTTCTACAAGGCGGCGGTAGACGCGCTTGGCGGGGAGACGGCCGGATCGCCCGCCTGGCTCCTGGGCCTGGGCGCAGTCGGCATCACGGTCGCCTATGGCGTGGCGCGGGCGGCAAACGTGGGCTTCCAGCAACTGCGGGACGCGATCTTCGCGCGTGTGGCACAGGGCGCGTTGAGACAGCTCGCACTCGAGACCTTCCGCCACATCCACGCGCTCAGTCTGCGCTACCACCTGACGCGGCGGACGGGGGGCCTGAGCCGGATCATCGAGCGCGGCGTCAAGGGGGTGGAATTCCTCCTGCGCTTCCTGCTGTTCTCGGTCGGGCCGCTGGTCCTCGAACTCCTGCTGACGGGCATCATCCTCGCCGTCGTCTTCGACATCACCTACCTGCTGGTGCTCACCGTGACGATCGCGCTCTACATATTGTTCACCTTCAAGGTGACCGAATGGCGGGTG
>CAZUVG010000513.1:0-2448 GCA_964623765.1 uncultured Roseicyclus sp. | reverse complement strand
TTGCCGGCAAGTTTCTTGGCCATCTCGGCCTCTCCTTTCGTCCAACAGCCATCCGACGCGTCGGGCGGCCTTTCGTTGCCGTGGTCCGGTCCGGCGGTCGCGACCGCCGCGCCTCCCACGCGGATGCGCCGCGCAGGCCAGATGGGCCGCGCGGACCGGGGCGAGATAGACAGGGACGGCCCGCGATGCAAGGACGTTCTTCCCGGCGTTGGCAGGGCGGCCGGCATGTGCCACCGTCTGGCCCATGAGCCAGCGCCCCCGCCAGCTTTCCCTGCCGAAGGGCGCCCGTGTCTTCGCGCCGGGCGATCCATGCCCCGGCTTCGTCGTGCTGGACAAGGGGACGATCCGCGTGTCGCTTACATCCGCCGGCGGGCGCGAAGTGATCCTCTACCGCGTACGGCCGGGAGACGTGTGCCTGCAGACCTTCTCCTGCCTCATCAACCGGTCGACCTACCGCGCCGACGGCGTGGCCGAGACCGACATCACCGGCGTTATTCTTCCCCCATTCCTGTTCCACCAGCGGCTCGCCGAAAACGAAGCCTTCCGCGACGGCGTCTTCTCCTCGGTCGCTCGGCGCTTCGGCGACTTCGAGCAACTGGTCGAGGACGTGGCGCTGACGGGCTTCGACGCGCGGCTCGCGCGGGCGCTCCTGCGGCTCCGCGACGCGGAGAACCGCGTGACCGCCACCCACGAACAGCTTGCCGTCGAGACCGCATCGGGCCGCGCCTTCGTCTCGCGGAGGCTTGCGGAGTTCGCGAAGGCCGGGCTGGTCGTCGCGGGGCGGGGCTCCATCGACATCGCCGACATTGGGGGGCTGGAACGGATTGCCGCAGATTCACGGTGACACTGTCACCGTCCGGGACGGGCCGGAGGGCGTAACCTCCCGGCATCGTAACGCTTGAGGAGGATACTCCAATGACCCGCAACGAAGGCATGATCGACCGCGCCCTCCGCGTCATCTTCGGCCTCGCGCTCCTGGCGCTGGTGTTCGTCGGCCCCCAGACGCCCTGGGGCTGGATCGGCCTCGTGCCGCTGGTGACGGGGCTCGTGGGCATCTGCCCACTCTACTCGGTGCTGGGAATCAACACCTGCCCGATGAAGAAGGGCTGAACGTTCGGGGCCGTGCGCCCTCCGGCGGACGGCCTGCCCCGGCCTTGAACTCCTGACACCATTTGCGCCGTCCGGCACGACATCGTCCGGGGACGAGGTCGCCCGCGCATGTTGACGCCTGCAACGCGACCGGTCGCCCGCGCCGCCCGGCGATCATGCGCACCTTTCGCGACGGCGCTCGGCCAAGGTCATGTCGAAGTCGGTTCGCGCGACGAGGTGAGAAATCGCATCAGGCTTGTACCCAGCGCCGCAGAGGCGGGAACGCCCGGTCAGCTCTGCTTCGACACCTGCGTGAACTCGAGCTCGACCGGGGTCGCGCGGCCGAAGATCGACACGGTCACCTTCAGGCGCTGGTTGTCGTCGTCGACCTCCTCGACCATGCCGTCGAAATCCTCGAACGGGCCCTCGTTGACCTTGACCTTCTCCCCCACCTCGAAGGTGATGGTTGAACGTGGCGCGGCCTCGCCCTCCTCCACGCGGTTGAGGATCGCGTTCACCTCGTCGTCCTTCATCGGCATCGGACGGCCCTGCGGCCCGAGGAAGCCCGTGACGCGCGGGATCGAGTTGATCGCGTGGTAGCCCTGGTCCGTCATGTCCATGCGCACGAGCACGTAGCCCGGCATGAAGCGGCGTGGCACGGTGACCTTCTTGCCGCGGCGGATCTCGATCACGTCCTCCTCGGGGACGAGCACCTCCTCGATCACCTCCTCGAGGCCCTTCTCGGCCACGGCGGTGCGGATCTGTTCAGCCACCCGCTTCTCGAAGTTGGACAGCACGCTGACCGAATACCACCGTTTCGCCATCTCGCTCGCGTTCCTTCGCAGATCGCGCCACAGGGGCGCGTTTTTCGTCCCAGATCATACCCGAGGGCAGCCTCCCGAAAAAGAAACAGCGTGCATCACGACTCGATGCACGCCATTTTCGGGAAGTGCGGACGGGGTTACCCCCCGGGTCGCGGGAAATCAAGGCCTGCGCGAATACTCAGGCGAAGACGGTCAGGATCAGTTCGAGCAGTTGCCGGATGACCCAGTCCACGCCGAAGAAGAATATCGCGAAGAGCACGGCCATCAGGAAGACCATGGCCGTCGTCACCAGCACCTCGCGACGGGTCGGCCAGACCACCTTCGCGACTTCGGCGCGAGTCTGCTGCAGGAACTGGAACGGATTGGTCATGCGGCGGCCCCGGAAATTGATGGAGCGCATATACGCACGGGCGGCGCCGGGCGCAAGCGGGCGGCGGGACGTCGCGACAGCACCGGGGACGGCTACGCCGTGACGGAGGCGGGAACCGCCATCCTCGTCCTCGGCGCCGCCGTGAGGCCGGGCGGCGTGGCCTCG
>CAZUVG010000512.1:0-2467 GCA_964623765.1 uncultured Roseicyclus sp. | reverse complement strand
GACCGGCGCAAGCCGGGATCTTCGTCGCGCGGCAGCGCGGGAGCTCGTCATCTGGTACGCCAACGAGGGCACGACCGATGCTGCAAAGCGCGCTCTCACCTTCGTGCCTCAGGCGCGGGAGGGTGAGCGTGACGGCGTTCTGCTGCGCAGGCTCGCGGTCCTGGAGTCAGAAGCGCTTCGCCGAATCGGCTCCCCCGAGCGGGCCCGGGAAGTCATCGATGGGGCCATCGAAACGCTCGGCCGCACGCCGGATCTACTGCTCGCCGGGGCGAACAACGAAACGGGCTTCGCCGGGAAGCTGCCGTGGGTGAACGCGGCATTTGAAGCCTCGGGACTTGCGCCGATCTCAGCGGCGGACACGGGGGCCGAGGCCGACACCGCGTTTGACCGGCTGGCCGCTGCCACTGTCACGGGGGAGTCCCGCTCCGGGCCGCTTGTCTCGGTCATCATGCCGGCCTACAACGATGCGTCTGCCGTGGCAGGGGCGATTGAGTCGGTGCAGAAGCAGACATGGCGCTCGCTCGAGCTCCTCATTGTCGATGACTGCAGCACCGACCACACCATGGAAGTGACCCGGCGCTACGCGGAGGCCGACGATCGGATCCGGATCCTTCAGACTGAGTCCAATGCCGGTCCGTATGTCGCCCGAAACGTGGCACTGGCGGTGGCACGCGGTGAGTACGTCACCTGCCATGACGCAGACGACTGGTCTCATCCGGAGAAGATCGCGACGCAGGTAGAACACCTGCAGGAGCATCCGGAGGCCGTTGCCAATACCTCCCAGCAGGCCCGCGCCACCGACGACCTTAGCTTCTGCCGTCGGAACAAGCCGGGGCGCATCGTCCAGATCAATATCTCCTCGTTCATGTTTCGCCGCGAGCCGGTGTTACAGCGCGTGGGCTACTGGGACAGCGTGCGCTTTGCCGGCGACGGGGAGATGATCCGTCGCATCAGACGCGCCTTCGGCGATGAGGCAGTCGTTGACCTTCCCACCGGGCCACTCTCATTCCAGCGGCAGACCGCCACCTCCCTCACCGGCAACGATGCCTTCGGTTACCCGGGATACTTCATGGGTGCCCGGCGGGAGCATCTCGAGGCATCGCTGCACTACCACGAAACGGCCAAGACGCTCTACTTTCCGTTTCCGATGACCGAGCGTCCCTTCCCCGTGCCGGCCCCGATGCGCCCCGGCGCCCAACGCGGCGCGCGGCGTCACTTCGATGTCATCATCGCCTCAGACTTTCGCCTCCGCGGCGGCACCACCATGTCGAACGTGGAGGAGATCAAGGCCCACAGACGTCTCGGGCTCACGACAGGTCTCGTCCAGCTTTCCCGATACGACTTCAACCACGAAACCAGGGTCCACCCGCTTGTGCGCGACCGAATCGACGGCGAGTCTGTCGACATGATTGTCTACGGCGAGCAGGTGAGTTGCGATGTGCTCCTTGTGCGTCACCCGCCCGTGCTGCAGGTCCTGCAGCGCTATGTCCCTCACATCGACGCCCGTGACATCCGGGTGATCGTGAACCAGACCCCGAAGAAGGACTACGGGCCGGAAGGCTACGTTTACTTCGACCTGGCGACCTGCGCTGCCCACATGAAGCGCTACGTCGGCGCCGCCGGTCGCTGGCACCCGATCGGACCGCTGGTCAGGCAGGCCCTTCTGGACCACCACGCCCACGAGCTGCCGGAGATAGAGCTTGATCGGCAGGACTGGTTCAACATCATAGACGTCGAGGAGTGGCGTCGCCCCGGACGTCCGACTCCCGCCGCGCGTCCGCGCATCGGCCGACACTCCCGCGATCAGTACGTGAAATGGCCGAACGACCCCGCCGTCATTCGCGCAGCCTATCCGCGCTCCTGCGACGTCCACGTGCTCGGCGGCGCCGACACACCGCGGAAGGTCCTCGGCCGCCTGCCGCGCAACTGGCACGTCCGCCCCTTCGGCTCCATCAGCCCGCAGGAGTTCCTGCGGGACCTCGACGTGTTTGTGTACTTCACCCATCCCGACTGGGTCGAGTCCTTCGGCCGCGTCATCCTCGAGGCCATGGCAGCCGGCGTCCCCGTCATCCTCCCTCACCAGTACGAACCCCTCTTTGCCGAGGCAGCCATCTACGCGGAACCCAATGAGGTAGCGCAGGAGGTGGACCGCCTCATGCGCGACGACGCCCTCTACGAGGAGCAGGTCAATCGTGCCTGGTCCTACGTTGAACATCACTTCGGCTACACCCATCACGCAGAGCGGCTGGGGTTGGGCCGGGGGCGGCGCAGGGAACGGAAGATCGGCGCCGGGACGGGTTAACCGGCCGTAGGGTGAGAGGAACAGGATGATTGTAAACGTCGTACGCATTGGAAACTCCCGCGGAATTCGCATCCCGAAGCCAATACTCGAGCAGTGGCAACATGGGTTCCCAGTTGTCACTCGAGGTGGAAGACAATCGCATCGTGCTGAAGCCGATTGAGGATC
>CAZUVG010000511.1:0-2471 GCA_964623765.1 uncultured Roseicyclus sp. | reverse complement strand
ATGCACGGCGCGCGGCCCGAGCACGACCCCGACCGCGCGCAGGAGCTTCTGGCCGAGGCGGGATACCCCGACGGTTTCTCCTTCGAGCTTTCCTGCCCCAACGACCGCTACCTGAACGACGAGGCGGTGTGCCAGGCGATCGTGGGGATGCTCGCGCAGGTCGGCATGGAGGCGACGCTAGACGCGATGCCGGTCTCGAACTACTGGCCCGAGCTCCGGGCCGACAGTTTCGACATGTATCTCCTGGGCTGGTCGCCCGGCACCTTCGACGCCGAGCATCCGATCCGGTTCCTCGTCCATACCGCGGGCGAGCGGCTGGGGACATGGAACTTCGGCGGCTATTCGAACCCGCGGATCGACGAGCTTCTGCCCGTGATGCAATCCGAGATCGACCCGCAGGCGCGGCAGGCGGCGATGGACGAGGCGGCAGGCATCATCATGGACGACATGGTCTACGTGCCGCTCTACGTGCAGCCGCTTCTGTGGGGCGTGCGCGAAGGCATCGAGGTGACGCAGCGGCCCGACAACTTCCTCATCCTGCGCTGGGTGCGGATGTGAGGCGATCCGGCCCGGTTCCCGGGCCGGCGCTTCGCGGACCGTATTTGGGACAAGAAGAAGGAGCGGACGCTTGGGCGTGATGATCGGGGGCGTCTACAGCGCCGAGGATCCGGGGCCAGATGTCACGGCGGGCGGCACGTTCCGGCGTGCGGCCTCTACCATCCGGCATCGGATCGGGGAGGCGGCGCATCCGGCGGAGGCGGGGCGCTACCACCTCTATGCCGCGTGGAACTGTCCCTGGGCGCACAGGGCGCTGCTCGCGCGGGTGGAGAAGGGGCTGGAGGGGGCGATCTCGGTCGCCTACGCGCGGCCGCGGCGGACGGAGGAGGGCTGGGTCTTCGACGCCGGGGGGACGTTCTCGGACCCGGTGCTCGGTGTGTCGGCCCTCCACGAGGTCTACGCGCGGAAGCCGGAGCCCTATACGGGACGCGTCACGGTGCCGGTCCTCTGGGACAAGGTCGCCGGGCAGGCAGTGTCGAACGAGAGCGCGGACATCGTGCGGATGCTCGACGAGGCCTTCGGCGGGCCGGTGCTGGTGCCGGACGAGTTGCGCGGGGAGATCGACGCCTGGAACGCGCGTATCCACGACGGGCTGAACAACGGGGTCTACCGGGCGGGATTCGCGCGGACGCAAGGGGCCTATGACCACGCGGTGCAGGAGGTCTTCGGGACGCTCGACGCGATCGAGGCGGTGCTGGCGCGGCAGCCCTTCCTCTGCGGTGAGCGGTTCACGGAGGCCGACCTGCGGCTGTTCCCGACGCTCGCGCGGTTCGACGTGGCCTATCACTACGCCTTCAGGTGCAACATTCGCAGGCTCGTGGACTATCCCGCGCTGTGGGACTACGCGCGGCGCGTCTATCACCGGCCGGGCGTGGCGGGGACCGTCGCCTTCGACATCTACAAGCGGGGTTACTTCTCGCCATCGGAGTTGCGCAACCCGCTCGGCATCGTGCCGGCAGGCCCCGAGATCGACTGGAGCCTTGACGCGGGGTGAGCGCCGGGGTGAGCTTGACGCCACCCGATCCAGCGTGCAGCACCCGTAGATTGCGCGCCGAGGCGCAAGGGGAAGGCGAGGCATATGCTCAGCTACATTCTCAGGCGGGTCTTCCAGTCGGTGCTGGTCCTCTTCGTGGTGGGGCTCGTGGCCTTCGCCATGTTCCGCTACGTGGGCGATCCGGTCGACACGATGCTGGGGCAGGAGCGCACGATGGAGGATATCGAGCGCCTGCGCGAGAACCTCGGTCTGAACGACCCGTTCTTTGTGCAATACTGGGATTTCCTGCTGCGCGCGGTGCAGGGGGACCTCGGCATCTCCTACCGGCAGGGCCGGCCGGTGGCCGAGATCATCGCAGAGCGGCTGCCGGCCACGCTGGAGCTTGCTGCCGTCTCCGGCGCCTTCGCGCTGATCTTCGGGATCGTCTTCGGCATCTTCACCGCGATCCGGCGGGACGGGATCGCGGCCTCGGCGATCATGACGGTCTCGCTGATCGGGGTGTCGCTGCCGACCTTCCTGATCGGAATCCTTCTGATCTACGTCTTCGCGGTGGAACTGTCGTGGCTGCCGTCCTTCGGGCGCGGGGAGGTCGTCCGGATCGGGAGCTGGTCCACCGGGTTCCTGACGCAATCGGGGCTCATGGCGCTGATCCTGCCGTCGATCACGCTGGGTCTCTACCAGATGACGCTGATCATGCGGCTGGTGCGATCGGAGATGCTGGAGGTCATGCGGGCCGACTACATCCGCTTCGCCCGCGCGCGGGGGCTGAAGGATCAAGCGATCCATTTCCGCCACGCGCTGAAGAACACGCTGGTGCCGGTGATCACGGTGACGGGCCTGCAACTCGGCTCCATCATCGCGTTTGCCATCATCACCGAGACGGTGTTCCAGTGGCCGGGGGTCGGGCTGCTGTTCATCA
>CAZUVG010000510.1:0-2483 GCA_964623765.1 uncultured Roseicyclus sp. | reverse complement strand
CGTTACATGCGCAACCACATGGACCTGAACGTGCTGGAAGAGAACCAGCGCTTCCCGAGGGGAGAATGACGATGGATATCACGCCCCGTGCCAGCCATTTCGTGAACGGCGCACCGATGGAGGACACGGCGGGCGTGCCTGTCCCGCTGATCTGCCCGGTGACGGAGGCGCGGCTGGGTCAGGTCCATGCCGCCACCCCTGCCGTGGTCGAGGCCGCCCTCGTCTCGGCGGAGGCCGCGCAGCGCGACTGGGCGGCTCGCACAGGCGCGGAACGCGGCCGCGTCCTGACCCGGGCCGCGCAGATCATGCGGAAGCGCAACCGCGAGCTTTCGGAACTTGAGACCGCCGACACGGGCAAGCCCATCTCCGAGACGCTCGTGGCCGACGCGGCAAGCGGCGCCGACAGCCTCGAGTATTTCGGCGGCATGGCCGGGACGCTCACGGGCGAAACGGTCGAGCTCGGCGGCGATTTCGCCTACACGATCCGCGAGCCGCTCGGCCTCTGCGTCGGTATCGGGGCGTGGAACTACCCGGTCCAGATCGCCTGCTGGAAGGCCGCGCCCGCGCTTGCGGCGGGCAACGCCATGATTTTCAAGCCGTCGGAAGAAACGCCGCTAAGCGCCCTGAAACTTGCGGGAATCCTCGTGGAGGCCGGCGCGCCACCGGGTCTCTTCAACGTCGTGCAGGGCGGCGGCGAGGTGGGCGGGGCACTCGTGGCCGACGCCCGCGTGGCCAAGGTCTCGCTCACGGGATCGGTGCCCACGGGACGAAAGGTCTATGCCGCGGCCGCCGAGGGTCTGAAGCATGTCACCATGGAACTCGGCGGCAAGTCGCCCTTCATCGTCTTCGACGACGCGAACCTGGAGGATGCGGTCAGCGCCGCGATCAACGCGAATTTCTATTCCACGGGCCAGGTCTGCTCGAACGGGACGCGCGTGTTCGTGCAAGACGGCATCCGCGAGGCCTTCGTCGCGCGGCTTGCCGAGCGCACGGCGCGGGCCGTGATCGGCGATCCCATGGACGAGAGCACGCAGATCGGGCCCATGGTCTCGGAAAGGCAGCGCGCCATCGTGCTGGATTATATCGAGAAAGGCGTGGTCGAGGGTGCGCGGCTCGTCGCGGGCGGGAAGGCCCGCAGCCCCGGCTGGTTCATCGAGCCCACGATCTTCGACGGCGTGACGGACGAGATGACCGTCGCGGTGGAAGAAATCTTCGGCCCGGTGCTGTCGGTGCTCGGATTCTCCACGGAAGACGAGGTCGTGGCGCGCGCCAACGCCACCGAATACGGCCTTTCCGCGGGTGTCTTCACCCGCGACATCGCCCGTGCCCATCGCGTGGTGCGCGCCCTTCGCGCGGGAACCTGCTGGATCAACCAGTACAACATCACGCCCATCGAGATGCCATTCGGCGGGGTCAAGGCGAGCGGTGTCGGGCGCGAGAACGCCCGCGCCGCGATCGAGGCCTACAGCCAGCCCAAGGCCGTCTATGTCGGAATGGGCCCCGTAGAGGCGCCGTTCTGATGATCCACAGACCTGTCCACATGTGGACAACTCCAGATTCGCCGCCAGGTGAGGTGTCTCGCAGGGCGGGCTCCGACAATTCGAATCGCAGGGGATATCGCTGATGGAGGCCGATTACGTCGTCCTCGGCGCGGGCTCCGCCGGCTGCGCCATCGCCTTCCGACTGGCCGAGGCCGGCAGGTCCGTCATCGTGATCGAGCATGGCGGCACAGACGCCGGCCCCTTCATCCGGATGCCCGGCGCGCTCTCCTACCCCATGAACATGCGCCGCTACGACTGGGGCTACGTCACCGAGCCGGAACCGCACATGAACGGGCGCCGCATGGCCTGCCCCCGCGGCAAGGTGATCGGTGGCTCCTCCTCGATCAACGGCATGATCTACGTGCGGGGACACGCGCGCGACTTCGACACCTGGGCGGAGATGGGCGCGGACGGCTGGGCCCACGCGGATGTCCTACCCTATTTCCGGCGCATGGAGCGTTGGCACGGGGAGACGGGCGACCCCTCGTGGCGCGGCCACGACGGCCCGCTCAACGTCACCCGGGGCGAGCGGAAGAACCCTCTTTTCAAGGCGTTCGTGGAGGCAGGTATCGCGGCCGGCTACGGCGGCACCGACGACTACAACGGCGAGCGGCAGGAAGGCTTCGGCGCCTTCGAGCGCACGATCTGGCAGGGCCGCCGCTGGTCCGCGGCCGACGCCTACCTGCGGCCTGCACTGGCAACAGGGCGGGTACGCATGGTCCGCGGCCTCGCCACGCGCGTCGAGATCGAGGACGGACGCGCGCGCGGCATCCGGCTCTCGGACGGCCGCCTGATCCGCGCGGGTGCGGAGGTGGTGCTCTCGGCAGGTGCGATCAATTCCCCGAAAATTCTCATGTTGAGTGGAATTGGACCTGCCAAGCACTTGGTAGAAAATGGGATTCCCATCATCGCCGATCGACCCGGCGTGGGGAAAAACCTGCA
>CAZUVG010000509.1:0-2483 GCA_964623765.1 uncultured Roseicyclus sp. | reverse complement strand
GAGCGCCGCCACGGCCAGCGCGATGCCGAGGAAACTGATCCACGTCATGACGCTGACGCCGCCCTCGGCGCGGCGCGCGCGCAGGTAGCGCCACGCGATCAGGAACTCGAAACCGGCGAATGGTCTGGGAGAGGCGGCCAAGGGCATGGCTCCTTGTCAGGGGTGGGGCGCAAGGTGGCCAGTTTGGCCCGGCTGTCAAGGCAAGCCCCGCGAGGGTTGACGCCCCTCGCCAATCGCGCCCATCTGCGTCCGACACGCGGGAAGAGACACATGCACCAGCCAGCCATCACCGGGCACGGGGTCTTCACCCCCTCCCAGGTCATCGAGAACGACGAACTCGTCGCCGCGTACAACGCCTATGCCGACCGCTGGAACGAAAGGAACGCCGGGGAGATCGCGGCCGGCAAGATGGAGGCCAAGCCACGTTCGTCGAGCGAGTTCATCGTGGCTGCCTCGGGCATCGAGCGGCGTTTCGTCCTCGACAAGACGGGCATACTCGACCCGGAGGTGATGCACCCGTGGCTGCGCGAGCGGTCGGACGACGAACCCGGCCAGATGGCCGAGATGGCGCTCGACGCCTGTCGTCAGGCGCTGGACATGGCGGGCGTTGAGGCGGGCGAGGTCGGCGCGGTCATCTGTGCCGCGTCCAACCACGAGCGCGCCTATCCCGCCGTCGCCGTAGAGATACAGGACCTGCTCGGGGCAGGCGGCTTCGCCTTCGACATGAACGTGGCCTGCTCCTCGGCGACCTTCGGCATCCAGGCGGCTGCCGACATGATCCGGTCGGGCAGCATCTCCCGCGCCCTCGTCGTGAACCCCGAGATCTGCTCGGCACACCTCGAATGGCGCGACCGCGACTGCCACTTCATCTTCGGCGACGTGGCAACCGCGGTCCTGGTCGAGCGCGAGGACCTCGCCCGCGGCCCCCGATTCCGCATCCTCTCCACCCGCTGCGCTACGCAGTTCTCCAACAACATCCGCAACAACGACGGCTTCCTCCGCCGGACCCGCAAGGGACACATGGAGGACCGCCGCGACATGCAGTTCATGCAGAACGGGCGAAAGGTCTTCAAGGAAGTCCTGCCGCTCGTTTCGAACCACATCGCAAGCCACATGGCGGAGGAACGCATCGCGGCATCCGACCTCAAGCGCCTCTGGCTTCACCAGGCCAACAAGACGATGAACGACTACATCGGCCGAAAGGTGCTCGGCCGCGAGCCGGAGCCGCACGAACAGCCGAACATCCTTCAGGACTATGCCAACACGTCCTCGGCGGGCTCCATCATCGCCTTCTCGAAGCATTCGGAAGACATGGCACCGGGCGACCTGGGTCTCATCTGCTCCTTCGGCGCGGGCTATTCGGTGGGCTCGGTCATCGTCGAGCGCGTGGACTGAGCCGACACTCCGCGCGGCATCCTCTACTGCCCCTCCGCCTCGAGCTTCAGCTTCATCTCCACGAGCACCTTCTGCAGTTCCAGAACCTCGGCCAGCAGCCGCCGCGCCTCGTTGATCGAGATCACGCCGTCCTCGATCGACCGGTGATACTCCGCCATCAGGATCGCGAAGCGCTGCGACAGCGCGATGACCTCCGCGTTCACGCCGCCCTCGCGCCCGGCGTTCCGGCGGCTTTCGCCATAGGCCACCTGCCCCCCGTTAAGCTCTGCCAGCGCCACGGTGACATGGGGGAAGGATGCAGCCGCCTCCAGCGAGGCAACCGCGTCCACCGGCATGAACCGGTCCTCGTGCCCGTCGTCCTCGGAGAAGTAGCGCCCGAGCGTGGCCTTCGACCGCCCCGTCAATTCGCAGGCCGCCGCGAAGCCCACGTCCTTCACCAGCCGCTCGGTGTGCCGCTTCAGATAGCGTTTCGCCGCATCCGTCATCGCGTCCTCTCGTCCCAGTCTTGCCCCAGCCCGCCCCCTGCGGCAGAAGCGCCGCCATGGCCAAGCTCCACTTCCACTACTCCACGATGAACGCGGGGAAATCGACCCTGCTGCTGCAGGCGTCCTACAACTACATCGAACGCGGGATGCAGACCTACCTGCTGACGGCGAATTTCGACGACCGCGCAGGCCCGGGCCGCATCGCGAGCCGCATCGGCATCGCCGCCGAGGCCGACACCTACACGCAGTCCGACGACCTCTTCGCCAGGATCGCGGCGCGCCTCGCGGAAGGACCCTGCGCCTGCGTCCTCGTCGACGAGGCGCAGTGGATGACGCGCGAACAGGTCTGGCAGCTCGCCCGCGCGGTCGACGACCTCGGCGTGCCGGTGATGTGCTACGGCCTGCGGGTCGATTTCCGGGGCGAACTCTTCCCCGGGTCGGCCGCGCTGCTGGCACTCGCCGACGAAATGCGGGAAGTCCGCACCATCTGCCATTGCGGGCGCAAGGCCACCATGGTCATCCGCGTGGACGAGACCGGACAGGCGCTCGTCGAGGGCGCCCAGATCGAGGTCGGCGGCAACGACCGTTACGTTTCGCTCTGCC
>CAZUVG010000508.1:0-2491 GCA_964623765.1 uncultured Roseicyclus sp. | reverse complement strand
GCCGGGCTGCACATGGCCGGGATGGTGTGGTCCGAGCGGACGAATGCCCGCGCGGGGGTCGGCTTTGCCGACGTATGGAGCGACCGGCGCATCGCGGAGTTCGTGCTGAGCGTGCCGCAACACGTCCTTCATACCCTCGGCGAGCCCAAGAGGCTACTGCACTCCGCGATGAACGGGATCATGCCGGAGAAAGCCCGCCTCGGCGCACGCAAGGTGAGCCCCCGCCCTCTTTACTTGCGTGCCATCCACGATCGCGAGCGTCCCACGATAGAGACGCTCTCGCACAACATGCTGGCCGCCGAACGCGGATACGTTGTCGAAGCGGAGGTGCGACAGCAGATGCGCCGAGTTTTCGACAGCGGCACCCCCGGCTTCGATCTGTGGCCGATACTCACTCTCGAGTGGTGGCTCAGGGGGTATTGGACGTGAGCGGCATCTGCGGCATCGTGACGATGGCGACTGCGGGGACGGAGGACGCTGTTCGCGGGGCGGGCGGCGACGGACGCGAGGCGGGTGCCGGTGTGGTGCGCCGCGAATGGCTCGAGGCGATGATGGACGCCGCCGCCTACCGCGGCCCCGACGGCCGCAATGTCCACATCTCCGGCGCCGTGGGCCTTGCCCATCTCGCTCACACAGTGACCCCCGAATCGGTCGGCGAGCACCAGCCGCTTGTCCACCGGCCCACCGGCGTGGCCCTTACCGCCGATCTCAGGCTCGACAACCGCCGCGAGCTGCTCACCGCGCTGGGGACGGAGGTCGCAGCAGGGACGGAGGTTGGCGCGGGCGAACGCGGGGCCGGCGCGCCGCCGCCCTCCGACGCGGCGCTGGCCCTCGCCGCTTACCTGCGATGGGGGCCGGAGTTTGCCACCCGCCTCCTCGGCGACTTCGCCCTCGCGCTGTGGGATCCGCGTAGCGCCGCTCTCTACCTTGCCCGCGATGCGATGGGGATGCGCCCCCTGTACTACTCGGGCGATACCCACCGCGCCGTCTTCGCCTCCGAGGTCAAGCAGATCCTCGCCGCCCCGGGCGTTGAGCGCAGGCTCAATGACACCGCGGTGGCCACTCATCTGTCGGGAAGCCACATCCCGCTCGGAATGACCTTCTACGAGGGCATCTCGCAGGTGGAGCCGGGCGAGGTGGTCACGCTGCAGCGGGGACGGAGGATGGAGCGGCGGCGGTTCTGGCGCCTCGACCCGGGCGCGCGCATCCGCTACCGCCGCGAGAGCGAGTATGGCGAGCACTTCCGCGAGCTGTTCCTCGAGGCGGTGCAGGCGCGGCTTCGCAGTGTGAAGCCGGTGGGGATATCACTGAGCGGTGGCATGGACTCAGGCAGTGTGGCCTCGGCGGTGGGCTGGCTCTACGAGCGGGGTGAGGCGCGCCACAGCCCGCCGTTTCGCGCGTACAGCTGGGCCTTCGAGGAGCTCGCCTCCTGTGACGAGCGCGCGGTCAGCCGCCGCATCACCGACCGCTACGGCATCCCCGTCACAGATATCCCCGCCGACGGCGCCTGGCCGCTTCGCCATTACCCCGAGCACGGGCCGGATGCTGATGAGCCCTACATCTTCTACTATGCGGAGCTCATCGATGCTCTTCTCACGCGGGCAGCGGGCGACGGGGTCGGCCTGCTCATGACAGGCGAGCGCGGTGATGCACTTGTGGACCACTGGGTCTACGACTACATCGGCCTGCTGAAGGCGGCCAGGCCTGCGGCGCTGATCCGCGAACTGCGCGCACACGGCGCCGCAATGGGCCTGTCTACCACTCAGATGGCGAAACGCTCGCTGTTACGGCCGATGCTCGACGCCGCCCGCGGCCGACGTCCCTACCCGCGACCGGCGCGACTCCCCGCTTACCTCCGAGGGGAGTACGCCGACTCGGAGGCCCTCGTCCTCTCGCGGGCGGCAACGATGCCGACGAGCGAAATCGGCGATCTTGCCCGCAGCCGACGTGAGCAGCTGGTGTTCTCGGCGATGAGCGTGAGGCGCATCGAGTTACTCTCCCGCGGACAGGCACGCCATGGGATCGACTACGCCGACCCCTGGAGTGATCGCCGACTCGCGGAGTTCATCATCGCCATCCCCCAGCACCTCGTCCATCGGTTCGGCGATTTCAAGCGCATCGCCCGTCTCTCGCTCGGCCCGATGCTCAGCGAGGAACTTCGCGACAACGCCGACAGCAACGCCAAGGCGAACCCGACACCACTTTTCGAGCGAGGCGTGCTCGACCGATCGCGGCACGTAGTCGACGAGCTCATCCGGGATTCGGTGGCAGCGAAACTCGGGTACGTAAACGAGGCGACGCTGACCGACGATCGCCGGCGTGAGCTCGCCGGCGAACCGTTGAGCTACGATTTGTGGTGGTTTCTGACGATGGAGATGTGGCTCCGACGCTTCTGGAACACCTGATATCGGGGGACGGAGCTTGGCCCGGGGACCGCTACCGCGGCCGGATTATGGGGGACGGAGCTTGGCCCGGGGGCCGCTACCGGTTG
>CAZUVG010000507.1:0-2492 GCA_964623765.1 uncultured Roseicyclus sp. | reverse complement strand
CGGTCACCTGCACCTTGTCGGCGTTGATGACGATGACGTTGTCGCCCATGTCCATGGACGGCGTGAAGGTCGGCTTGTGCTTGCCGCGCAGCCGCATCGCGATGATCGAGGCGAGACGACCGAGAACGACGCCCTCGGCGTCGATCACGATCCACTCCTTCTCGATGTCCGCCGGCGTGGCAGTGAAGGTCTTCATGGTGTAACCCTTTGGCTCGTTCGGGGGCTCTGGCACGCGCCTCGGCCGGAAACGCTCGAGGGGCGCCGTGTGTCGGCACCCCTCGTCGGATGTGGGTCTTCTAAGGATTTCGTACACGGGGTCAAGCGCGACCTTCCGAAGAAAAAACTTCGTTTTCAGATGGTTGCGCATGCGGTATTATTTTACCCCATCGCCGTAACCCGCTTCTGCACGAAAATGCCGCCGGGGGAGAGGCCCCCGGCGGCTTCGCAACTTGCGGACGGTGTCACTCGGCCGGATGGCCCCGCAGACGGCCGTCGTCCCCCGCGCTCTCCGAAGCCGGACCGCGAAACACCAGCCGCTCGACGGTGTAGACGAGAATCGCGCCCCCCACGGCGCCGAGCGCGGCGATGCCCAGAAGGACGATCACGTCGATCGGCCCGCCGATGTCGGCAAGCTGCGAGTCCGTCATCGCCATGACGAACCAGACGGCAGCGATGGCGCCCACCGGCATGAAGAGCTGCGCCACGAGGAACTGGCGCATCCCCATCGAGCGGTCGCGGATCAGCACGTAGACATAGCCCACGGTGATCAGCACCGCGACGACCACCATGGCCCAGAACAGCCAGCCGCCGAACATCTCCTCGAAGACGGCGATCATTGTCTCGAGCGTAAGTTCTTCCATCGTTCTGTCCTCCTCTCAGGCCTGGCCGCGCAGCATGGCGTAGTAGGTGGGCTTCAGTGCCACCTCCTTCATCAGCCAGCTGATCCAGAGCTCCTCCAGCGGCGCGATGAGGCCGGGGAAGGAGGGCACGAGGTCGTTGTTGTAATCGAACTCGATCAGCATCGCGCGGCCGATCCGGGTGATCATCGGGCAGGATGTGTAGCCGTTGTAGGTCTCAGTACCCTCGCGCCCCTCGATGGCGGCGACGAGGTGATCCTCCACGACCGGTACCTGCCACTTGACGCTTGCCGCCGTCTTGCCCTTGGGCACGCCGGCCACGTCACCTACCGCGAAGACGTTGTCGTAGCGGTTGTGGCGCATCGTGTACTGGTCGCAGTCCACCCAGCCCTGGTCGGTCCAGCGATCAGCCCAGGAAAGGCCCGACTGGCGCACGAACTCGGGCGCACGCTGGGGCGGGATCACGTGGATGTAGTCGTAATCCTCCTCGTGGGTGAAGCCGTCGGCGTCGGTGAAGGTCGCGATGCGGCGCCCGCTGTCGATCGACCGGAGCGTGCGGCTCATCTGGGTTCCGATGCCCCGCTCGTCGAAGAGCATCCGCACCTTCTCGGCCACGATCGGCACGCCGAATAGCGACCCCTGCGGCGCGGCGTAGACGATCTCGGCCGCCTCGCGGTTGCCCGCCCGGCGCAGGCGGTCGTCGATCAGGAACGCGTGCTTGAGCGGCGCGCCGGCGCATTTCATCTCGGTCGCAGGGCGGGTGAAGAGCCCCCTTCCCCCCTCCTCGGCGAAGCGCGCGGCCGCCTGCCACGTGGCCGCAGCGGCCTCGGGGCCCGCGTAGAGCGCGCCGATGCCGTTCTCGCCCACCATGTCGAGCGAGAATCCCTCGATCGCGTCGTGGTCGAGGACGAGGCCCGGTGCCACCACGAGGAAGTCGTAGTTCAGCGTCTGCCCGCCCTCGGTCGAGACGGTCTGCGCCTCGGGGTCCACGGCGGCGACGGCCTCCCGGATAAGGCCAACGTTCCCGGGCAGCCATTCCTCGGTCGTGCTGACGACGTATTCCGGTGGCTTGAGACCTGCGGCCACGAGCGACAGGCCCGGCTGGTAGAGATGCCGGGCGCGCGGGTCGATAAGCGTGATCTCGGCGCCTTCGAGCCGGTCCACGAGCCGGTTGGCCAGCGTGGTGCCCGCCGCGCCGGCCCCGACGATCACGATCCGCGCCGAGGTCTGGACGGGCTGGGCCCGCGCCTCCGCTCCCGGCAGCGCGGCGACGGCGCCGCCCGCCGCCGCCAGCGCGAGGAACGCGCGGCGGCTGGTCTTGAAATCGTCACTGGTCATTCGCGTCTCCCTTCGGGAATCTTTGTCCCTCCGGGCATGCGATAGTATGCAACGCCAACCGCCGGCCTTGACCTGCATCAAATCGGAAGACTGGTTCCGCACGATGCGCAGGGCTTGGGAAATTTTCCCGTTCCGGGTCCCGATTTCTTCTTGATCCGACTCAGGGGCGCCATTAGGTGCCCCGCCTACTACACCGGGACCGATCCCAACCTCGGAGAGATCCGGGGGGGCGCTAAGGACCCACCACATCAATCTGCTGGTAAGAAGGGGGAGTGCCATGGACGGCGCCGACCTCTT
>CAZUVG010000506.1:0-2498 GCA_964623765.1 uncultured Roseicyclus sp. | reverse complement strand
CGTACTTGTCGGCCACCGGCTGCGGCACGAGCTGGGGCAGGCGGTCCACGCCCCAGCGTCGATCCATGCGCCGGGCTTCCTCATCGAAGACGCCAGTCGCGAAGTCGGTGCGGATCTCGTCCGTGCTGGCGCCGGGGCGTGTGATGGGGTCTGCCATGTGGCGGCGGCTGGGGCGGGGGGAACTAACCATCTCCCACCCCCGGCGTAGCGGCGCACCGTAGAACGTAGAAAACCCTAAAGGGATTTTCTACGTTTTCTACGCTAGGGATGCGGGGCGTAGAAAACAGCGTAGAAAACCGTAGAAAACGTAGAAACCGGCATGTGTAAGTCATTGATTTGCCTTTCGGTCGATTCTCCAGCACACCGAGCCTGCGGCGCAAAACAGGCCCCTTTCCTCGGTCAGCGCCTTCCAGGCCTTCCGCCATGCGTCGCGTGTGTTTGCGGCGTCCATTTTTCCGATTGCATGGCGCCTCAGGTCGTCCAGCGGGACGGTTAGAAACCGTCCCGGCGGGGGCATGCCCACCCCTCCGGGGTTGGGCTTCCCCAGGCCATCTCCAAGCATCTGGTCGAACGTCTCAGCGATGATTTTTTGCGTCCCGCCGAGCCCTTTCCTCGCCGTGCGGGTCGGATCTTGCTCGGCCTCTGCGACGACGCAGGAGGTCACGTCGTCGCCATCCTGATCCATTCCGAGCAAGACGCTTTGAAGCTGAAACGGAAATTCCTCGCCGCCCTGATAGTCACGTTGTTTCGATACGAACGCGCAGCGGTATTCTCCATCCGCCTGCAATTCGATTTCGGTGTCCAGGGCCGCGCGAAGCGAAGAGTGCCCCCGCGCCCCCCGCGCTGCATCTTTCCCGGTGTGATGCACCAGAACAATGTGCGCGTTGATTGCTTCACGAATTGCGTCGATATTGCGAATTAGCGCGGTCATGTCCTGCGCGGAGTTTTCGTCGCCGCCCGCCATTGCGCGCGACAGGGTGTCAACCGCAATGACGAGATGATCCAGCCCGCTTTTCTTTCTGACTTCTTGCGCCAGCTCACAAACGGCTCGAATGTCTGCTTCATCTTGCAGGAGGTCGAGGCCGGCGCGACGCAGTGCAAAGGGCAGCGACTTGACGCCGGTGTGCTTCTTGAGCGCGGCGATCCTGTTCTTGATGCCCTGCCCACCCTCTGCGGCAAGGTACAGCACCGCAGCCTGTTTCACACGACGCCTGCGCCATTGCTGGCCCGCTGCGATATGGAACAGCAGATCCATGACGAAGAATGTTTTGCCCGAGTTGGACGGGCCGTAAACAGCTGACAGTGTATCAGCGGAAATCAGGTTCTTGATGAGGTAAGTATCCGTGAGAGCGGGCTCTATGTCCTCGAACCACTCCAGCGGCGTTGTGCGCGCCTCTGACGTGCCTGGGCGGATCGTCGTGGCTGGTGCCGCCTTGAAGTCTGACAGATCAATGTCGGGCGCGCTCTTGCGCTCTGGCGCGTGCCTTTTCGCAATCTCCGACAGGTCGGCCCCGTTGAGCCTTGCCATGTGAAAGACGGTCTTGTGCGTGGTGCCCTTGCCGACTTCGAAACTGCGCCACTTCTGGTCCACTTCGCGGCGGCTGTAGTGGGCGTATGACGATGACCATTCGTGCGCGCGGGCGAGGCCGTCACCTGAGCCGGCGTAGAAGTCATGAATGGCCATCAGGCCGCGCAGCCAGTCGTCATAGCTGCAATCGCTTGGCACGTAGCTGAGGGCTTCGAGGAAGGCGCCTTCGCTTGGCGGGGTGTCGTCTCGGCGCTTGGGGTGATCGTCGAGGTTGACCACGTTGTCGTCTGGCAGGCCGGCCCATTCGCGGATGCGCCTGTCGCACCAGTCTCGAAACGCTCGGATTTCGTCTTCGGTGGCCTCGGGCAGGTCCATGCGGGGGGTCGCCCACAGCTCTCCGCGCGGCCATGTGTAGACGCTGCCGGTGTCCGGGTGCTTGCCGTAGGCGACGATTTGGCGGGAAACGGAGCGCACTTCGACTTGCGCTTCGAGTACTTCGCCGTCGTCTGTTATGTGCTCGGCCTTGACGGTGTTCTTGACCTTGAAGCCGGGTTCTTCCATGCGCAGGAAGATGGCGGATTTGGGCGCGCGGCCTATGCGTTCGAGGGCGTCGGGCCAGCGGCGGAATGCTTCGTCGACGATTTCGCGCGACAGGTCTGCATCGTAGACATCCACGTCGAGCGCGAGCACGTTGGTGTGGAGGATGCCGACCAGTGCGGCGTCCTTGAAATGGGCTGGGATCGTTTCGAAGTTGAGACGCAGGTTCTGCCATCCCTCGACGGTTGGACCCTTGCAGCCTTCCGGGATCGGGACGGGCCAATAGCCGAGGTCTGCCAGCCGCGTGGCAAGCTCGATGATGTTTTTCGGCTTGTCATAGCTTGGCTGTGCCACCACTACCCTGCTCCCCGTGGTGTCGTTGGCCCCACCCGCCGCAGCGGATGGGGCGTTCTCGCGAGTGGTGATGGATTAG
>CAZUVG010000505.1:0-2499 GCA_964623765.1 uncultured Roseicyclus sp. | reverse complement strand
GCCCTCGGGCGGAAAGACGTTGTAATGCAGGTTCCCGTCGCCCAGATGGCCGAAGCAGTTGATGCGGTACTCGCCCACCTCCGCCAGCCGCCCCGGCGCCGCGGCGATGAAGGCCGGAATGGCCGCGACGGGCACCGAGATGTCGTGCGAGGAGATCGCGCCGATCCGCCGGTTCGCCTGCGGGATGGTCTCGCGCAGGGCCCAGAACTCGGCCCGCTGCGCCTCGGATGTGGCGATCACGCCGTCGCTGACGATGCCGGCCTCGAAGGCCTCGGCAAAGAGCGTCTCGATCGCCTCCATCGGGCTCTGGCCGTGACCGAGGCCGAGGTCGATCAGGCAGGTCCACTCGGGCGGATCATCGAAGGGCTGCTTCACCTCGGGCCCCACCTCGCGCAGGAAGTCGAGGCCCGTGCGGTGCATGATCTCGAAGGCGGAGATCCCCTCGCCGATGCGCCCCTGTGCCAGCCGCAGGAGGCGGAGCGCGGCGCCCGGGTCCGGCACGACCATGAGCGCCGCCCCGGTCTCGGCCGGCCGCGGGAAGAGGCGCAGGGTGGCCGCCGTGATCACGCCGAGCGTCCCTTCGGAGCCGATCAGGAGATGGCGCAGGTCGTAGCCCATGTTGTTCTTCCGCAAGCCCGACAGCGTGCGCATGACCGAGCCATCGGCCATCACCGCCTCGATCCCGAGGCAGAGGTCGCGCGCATTGCCGTACCGCAGCACGTTCACGCCGCCCGCATTGGTCGCAAGAAGCCCGCCGATCCGGGCCGAGCCCTGGCTCGCCAGCGTCAGCGGGAAGAGAAGCCCCTCCGCCTCCGCCGCGTCGTGGATGTCCGACAGGGTCGCGCCCGCCTCCACCGTCATGGTGCCGGCGGCGGCGTCGAGCGACCGGACCTTTCGCATTCGCTCCAGCGACAGGATCACCGGGGGCGCGCCATCCTCGGCCAGTTGGCCGCCCACGAGGCCCGTGCCGCCGCCGAAGGGGATCACGGGCGTGCCGGTGGCGGCACAGGCGCGGAGCGTGGCCGCGACCTCCTGAACGTCGGCGGGCGCGACCACGGCGGCCGCGCGGCCATGCCAGCGGCCCCGCGGCTCCTCCAGATAGCGGGCCTCGGCCTCGCGGAGGGCCGATCGGGGCAGTCCGGCCGTGGCGAGCGTTTCGAGCATGTGGGTCATGTCCATGAGACTAGCGCCCTTTCGGCGTCGCGCGAGGGTCCTCAGCCGACATCGGTCCGCCCCCTCCGGTCCGAGCGCAGGTTGGCGTAGAGCACATGGTTGCGCCAGCGGCCGTCGATCTGCAGGTAGCTCTGCGCCACGCCCTCGTACTTGAATCCGGTCTTCTCCAGAACGCCGCGGGAGGCGAGGTTCTCGGGCAGGCAGGCGGCCTCGAGCCGCGAGAGGTCGAGCGTGCGGAAGGCGTAGTGGACCACCGCCTCGATCGCCTCGTGCATGTAACCCTGCCGCGCGTGGCGCTCACCGATCCAGTAGCCGAGCGTGCCGGCTTGCGCAGGCCCGCGACGAATGTTGTCGAGGGTGATGGCGCCGAGAAGGATGTCGTCGTCGCGGCGGTGGATGAACAGCGGCACGGCCGAGCCCTGCGCGATCGCGCGCTGCGCCCAGTAGACGCGGTTGGTGAAGGCCTTGCGCGTCAGGTGGTCGGGCGCCCAGGACGGCTCCCACGGGGTGAGGAATGTCTCGCTGGCCGAGCGCAGCGCCACCCAGGGGCGGAAATCGGCATGCCGGGGCAGGCGCATGCTCAGGCGCTCCGTCTCGATCCGCAGGTGCCGCTTCCGGCTCAGCATCAGGCGGCCAGACGCTCCCTCACCCGGGCGAGGTCCGGGGCGGCGGAGACGGGGCCGTAGAGCGCCATGGCCGCGCGCCCCGATGCGGCGAGCGAGGCCGCGTGGCCGCGCAGGCCGCCCAGCGTCACCGCCTCGATCTTTTCCACCGTCTCCTCCAGTGGCGGCACGCGGTTCCAGATCGCCACGAGCCGCGCGTTGCGCTCGGCCCGGGCCGAGGGACTTTCTAGACCCATCAGCAGCCCCGCCTTCATCTGCGCCCGCGCCCTTTCGAGCTCGGCCGCGTTCATGTCGTCGGCCGAGCGGCGAATCTCGTCAAGGGTCAGGGTGACCAGGTCCCCGATCTCTTCCCCGGAGGTGCCGGCATAGATCGTGAGCAGCCCGGTATCGTCGAAGGCACCGACCTGGGAATAGATGGTATAGCAAAGGCCACGCCGCTCCCGCAGTTCCTGGAACAGGCGCGAGGACATGCCGCCGCCAAGCGCCACGGCATAGATCTGTGCCGTGTGTATGTCGTCCGACCGGTAGCCGGGCGTCTCGAGACCCAGCGTGAAATGCGCCTGTTCCAGGTCCTTGACGACCCGCTTCTCGCCGCCCGCGAAACGTCCCGGCTCGGGCGTCGCGGAATGGCCCGGCGGAAGGTGGCCGAACGCCTTCTCCGCGAGGCGCAGGATCTCGTCCGGATCGACGCCGCCCGCTGCCG
>CAZUVG010000504.1:0-2500 GCA_964623765.1 uncultured Roseicyclus sp. | reverse complement strand
CGGCGGCGGAGGCCTTCGGGCTGAAGGACCGCGGCCTGATCGCTCCGGGCAGGCGCGCGGATATCGTGGCTGTGGACGACCTCGCGACCTGCCGGGCGCAGGCGGTCTGGGCCGGGGGCAGGGCCGTCACGGCGGACGCCTTCGCGGCACGGGAGGAGATCGCGCCCGTGGGCCGCAATTCCGTCCGGGCGCCCGCGATCACGCCCGAGACGTTCCGCGCGCCGTCCAACCGGGAGGAGACCGATGTCATCGGCATTCTCGAGGGCAAGATCCTGACCGAGCACCTGCACGAGACGATTCCGAACGTGGACGGCGACAAGCGCCCCGATCCCGCCCGCGACCTCGTCCGGATCGCGGTGATCGAGCGGCACGGGCGGAACGGCAACGTCGCCACGGGCTTCGTGAAGGGCTTCGGGCTGAAGGCCGGGGCCATCGCCTCGACCGTCTGCCACGACCATCACAACATCGCCTGCGTGGGCGTCGATTACGCCGACATGGCGCTGGCCGCGTGCCGCCTCTCGGAGATCGAGGGCGGCTTCGTCGTCGCGCGGGACGGTGAGGTGCTGGCGGAACTGGCGCTGCCGGTGGCGGGGCTGATGAGCTTCGCGCCCTTCGAGGAGGTGCGCGACGACCTGATCGCGTTGCGCAAGGCCGCGAAGTCGCTTGGTGTCACGCTGCGCGAGCCGTTCCTGCAGCTTGCCTTCCTCGCCCTTCCGGTCATCCCCGCGCTGAAGATAACCGACCGGGGCATGGTGGATGTCACACGCTTCGAGATCGTGGCCTGAGCCCCGGGGGCGTTTTCTCGCATTGGTCTTGCGACACGCCTGCGGCAGCTTTTCCGGTAGACCGGAGCACGCCGGTATACTATGGCATACCAAAATCCACTCGAAGGGCCGGAATCGATGACAGACATCCCCGACATCATCTACACCAAGGTCGACGAGGCGCCGGAACTGGCCTCGGCCTCGCTCCTGCCGATCGTGCGGAGCTTCGCCTCGGCTGCCGGCATCTCCATGGGCGTGCGGGACATCTCGCTCGCGGGCCGGATCATCGCCGTTTTCCCTGAATACCTGACGGAGGAGCAGCGCATCTCCGATGATCTCGCGGCACTCGGAGAGATCGTGAAGCAGCCCGAGGCCAACGTCATCAAGCTGCCGAACATCTCCGCCTCCGTGCCCCAGCTCGTCGCCGCCGTTCGCGAACTGCAGGGGCAGGGCTACGCGCTCCCCGACTACCCGGAGGAGCCGAAGACCGGCGAGGAGAAGGAGGTTCGCCGCCGCTACGACGCCATCAAGGGTTCGGCGGTGAACCCGGTCCTGCGCGAGGGCAACTCCGACCGCCGCGCGGCCGCCCCGGTCAAGAAGTTCGCCCAGAACAACCCGCATCGCATGGGCGACTGGACGAAGGACAGCAAGACGCGCGTGGCCTCCATGCAGGGGGGCGACTTCCGCTCGAACGAGGTCTCCGCGACCCTCGACAGGGCCGCGACCGCGAAGATCGTGCTCACGACCGAGGACGGCGCGGACATCGTGCTGAAGGAGGGCGTCAGCTATCCCGAGGGCACGGTCGTCGACGCGACCTACATGGACGTGAACGCCCTCGATGCCTTTCTCGCCAAGGAGATCGAGAAGACGAAACAGGAGGGCGTCCTCTTCTCGCTGCACCTCAAGGCCACGATGATGAAGGTCTCGGACCCGATCATCTTCGGCCACGCGGTCCGCGCCTGGCTGAAGCCGGTCTTCGAGACGTACGGCGACGAGATGAAGGCGCTCGGCGTCAATCCGAATTCCGGCCTCGGCGACCTGCTCGAGCGGGTGAAAGATCGCCCCGACATCCTGGAAGCCATCGAGAAGGTCCGCGCCGAACGGCCGCCCATGTACATGGTCGACAGCGACCGGGGCATCACCAACCTGCACGTGCCCTCCGACGTCATCATCGACGCCTCCATGCCCGCGCTGATCCGCGGCGGCGGCAAGGGCTGGGGCCCGGATGGCAAGGAACATGACGCGGTCTGCGTCATCCCGGACAATTCCTACGCGCCGGTCTATGACGCCTCCATCGAGTTCTTCAAGAAGAAGGGCAAGCTCGACCCCGCCACCGCCGGCACGGTCCAGAATATCGGCCTGATGGCGCAGAAGGCGGAGGAATACGGCTCCCACCCGACGACCTTCGAGATGCCCGAGGCCGGAACGATCCGCATGATCCTCGATGACGGCACGGTCCTGCATGCGCACACGGTGGCGGCGGGCGACATCTGGCGGTCGGCCAGCACGCGCAAGGCGCCGATCGAGGACTGGGTCGATCTGGCCATCGAACGCCAGAAGGCCGAAGGCTGCGAGGCGATCTTCTGGCTCGACGAGACCCGAGCCCATGACGCCGAGCTCATCGCCTATGTGAAGCCGATCCTCGAGGCCCGCGGCGTGGCCGACAGGTTCCGGATCATGGCCCCGCGCGAGGCGACCATCGCCACGCTCGAGACGATCACGTCGGGCGGCAATTC
>CAZUVG010000503.1:0-2502 GCA_964623765.1 uncultured Roseicyclus sp. | reverse complement strand
GCGTCGTCGAGCACCTTGGCCACCGGCGCGAGGCAGTTCGTCGTGCAGGAGCCGTTGGAGACGACGTGGTGGCTGTCGAGAAGCTCGCGGTGGTTGACGCCGTAGACGACGGTCTTGTCGGCATTCTTCGCGGGGGCGGAGACGAGGACCCGCCTCGCGCCGCGGGTCAGATGGACCGCGGCGGCATCGCGGGAGTTGAACTTGCCGGTGCATTCGAGGACGACGTCGCAGCCCTCCCAGTCGAGCTCCTGCGGATCGTAGGTGGAAAAGACCTGCATCGGGCCGCGGCCGATGTCCATCGTGTCGCCGTTCACGCGGACCTCGCCCCCGAAGCGGCCGTGGACGCTGTCGTAGCGCAGCAGGTGGGCGTTGGTCTCGATCGGGCCTGTGGCGTTGATCTTCACGACCTGCACGTCGTTGCGGCCGGCCTCGGCGATATGGGCGAGCGTGCAGCGGCCGATGCGTCCGAAACCGTTGATGCCGAGCGTGATCGTCATGGGCGCGTGTCTCCGGAAGGTCCTGGTCGCGGTTCGCATACCGGTGCATACCGGCGACGCCAAGGCGAAAGACGCGCATTTTCTAGGTGTTAGCGGCACCGGTAGCGAAAACAGGCGGCGTTTGCGCTAACCGCGCGCGGCGAGTTGCGAGGCTGCCGCGCACGTCCCCGGCCCGGCGCTGGTCGCGACCGGGCCGCGCCGTTATGGTGACCGGGGCAGGACAGGGAGGCGAGGGCCGGCATGAGCGGACTTCTGGCGCTTCTGGACGACGTGGCGGCCATCGCGAAGGTGGCGGCGGCCTCGGTCGACGACGTGATCGGGCAGGCCTCGAAGGCGGGGGCCAAGGCCGCGGGCGCGGTCATCGACGACGCCGCGGTGACGCCGAAATTCGTGCATGGCTTCGCGGCCGAGCGCGAATTGCCCATCGTCTGGAGGATCGCGAAGGGCTCTATCTTCAACAAGCTCGTGATCCTGCTGCCTTCGGCGCTTCTGCTGTCGGCCTTCGTGCCCTGGGCCATTGCGCCGCTGCTGATCGTGGGCGGGCTCTACCTTGCCTACGAGGGGGCGGAGAAGGTCGCGCACTGGCGGCAGGGGAGGCGGGACGCCGCGGAGGCGGCGAAGGCGAAGGCCGCGGGCGAGGACAGCGCGCATCTGGAGGAGCGGAAGGTCCGCGGCGCGATCAAGACCGACTTCATCCTGTCGGCCGAGATCATGACCATCGCGCTCTCGGCCATCGAGACCGACAACATCGTGTTCGAGGCCGTGGCGCTCGCCGTCGCGGGCATCGGCATCACCGCGCTGGTCTACGGCTCGGTCGCGCTGATCGTGAAGGCCGACGACATCGGGCTGCACCTGGCGGCCGAGGGGCGCACGGGGGCCGGCCGCGCGGCCGGACGGGCCATCGTGCGGGGCATGCCGCATTTCCTTAAGGCGCTGAGCGTCGTGGGGACACTGGCGATGCTGTGGGTCGGCGGCTCCATCGTGGTCCATTCGCTCCACGAAATCGGCTGGCACGGGCCGGAGGAGGTGATCGACACGATCGCGGCGGCCTTCTCGCCGTTCGGGGGATTCGTGGTCTGGCTAGTCAAGGCCGCGCTGGACGGCGCGCTGGCGCTGGGGCTGGGCTCCGCGCTGGTGCCGTTCGTCCACCGGGTCATCAACCCTGCGCTCAAGGCCGTGGGCGTGGGTGGCGGGGAACACTGACGAAAGGAAGTTTCGTTGGACCGGGCCTCGCCCGAGGCGGCACGGCCTCGGGCCCCCTCGCGGCGGCCGCCCGGCCGTGCCTTCGGGGGCTCCGCCCCCGGCGCTTCGTGGCGCTCCCCGGAGTTTTCGCCGGGATGAAGGGGGAGGACGGTGCGCCCTGTGCCGACCGCCTTCCCGGGTCAGAGGAGGCTTTTTGCCCGGTCGGCCACGGCCTCGGCGGTGATGCCGAAATGGACGTAGAGATCCTTCTCGGGCGCGGAGGCGCCGAAGCTCTCCATGCCGACGAAGCCGGCCTTGGCCTCCCGCCCGCGCTCGCCCAGCAGCCAGCGGTCCCAGCCCTGGCGGACGGCGGCCTCGACGGCGACGCGGACCGGCCCGCCGGGCAGGACGCGCTTGCGGTAGGCGTCCTCCTGCGCGGCGAAGAGTTCCATGCAGGGCATGGAGACGACGCGGGTGCCGATGCCCTCCGCCTGCAGGATGTCGCGCGCGTCGAGCGCGATCGAGACCTCGGAGCCGGTGGCCATGAGCACGACCTGCCGCTTGCCCTCGGCCTCGGCGAGGACGTAGGCGCCCTGCGCCGTCAGGTTCTTCGCCTTGTGGTCCTTGCGCACGGTGGGCAGGCCCTGGCGGCTGAGCGCGAGGACGGAGGGCGTGGCGGATTGCGACAGCGCGATCTCCCAGGCCTCGGCGGTCTCGACGGCGTCGGCGGGGCGGAACACCAGCATGTTGGGCGTGGCGCGCAGCATGGCGAGATGCTCCACCGGCTGGTGGGTCGGCCCGTCCTCGCCGAGGCCGATGGAAT
>CAZUVG010000502.1:0-2513 GCA_964623765.1 uncultured Roseicyclus sp. | reverse complement strand
GCCTGTCGGTCCACCGCTCCAACAAGAACATCAGCGTCCAGCTGATCGACGACGCCAAGGGGCGCACGCTGGCTTCGGCCTCGTCGCTGGAATCGTCACTGGGCGTGATCGGCAAGAACAACGTGGAGGCCGCTGCCAAGGTGGGCGCCGCGATCGCCGAGCGCGCGAAGATGGCCGGGGTCGAGGAATGCTACTTCGACCGCGGCGGTTTCCTCTACCACGGCCGCGTGAAGGCGCTGGCCGACGCAGCCCGCGAGGGCGGGCTGAGGTTCTGAGGGTGCAGGCGGCTCCGGCACGGGGCCGCCTCGATGATCGGGGAGCGGGCATCGGGCCGGCTCACCGCGATCGGGACAACCGGCGCCCGAACGGCGTCACCGACTGAAAGGAATGCCACATGGCAGAACGTGACAACCGAGGCCGGGGACGCCGTCGCGACGATCGCGACGAGAACCCGGAGTTCGCCGACCGCCTGGTCGCGATCAACCGCGTCTCCAAGACCGTGAAGGGCGGCAAGCGCTTCGGCTTCGCCGCGCTCGTGGTCGTGGGCGACCAGCGTGGCCGTGTCGGCTTCGGCAAGGGCAAGGCCAAGGAGGTCCCGGAGGCGATCCGGAAGGCGACCGAGCAGGCCAAGCGCAACCTGATCCGCGTGCCGCTCAAGGAAGGCCGGACACTGCACCACGACATCAAGGGCCACCACGGCGCCGGCAAGGTCGTGATGCGCACCGCCCCCGAGGGCACCGGCATCATCGCCGGCGGTCCTATGCGCGCCGTCTTCGA
Source organism: uncultured Roseicyclus sp. (assembly GCA_964623765.1). Taxonomy (GTDB): domain Bacteria; phylum Pseudomonadota; class Alphaproteobacteria; order Rhodobacterales; family Rhodobacteraceae; genus Roseibacterium. Next base: position 1,736 of record CAZUVG010000502.1, on the reverse strand, counting down.
GATGCTCGGCATCAAGGATGTCGTGGCAAAGTCGACCGGCACGCAGAACCCTTACAACATGATCCGCGCCACCCTCGACGGCCTGCGCCAGGAAACCTCGCCCCGGCAGGTCGCCGCCCGCCGCGGAAAGAAGGTGGCCGACATCCTGCCCAAGCGCGACGAGGCCCCGGCAGAGTCGAGCCAGGTTGCAGAGGAGGCCTGAGACCAATGGCAAAGACCATCGTCGTGAAACAGGTGGGCTCGCCGATCCGTCGCCCCGAGATCCAGCGCCAGACGCTGATCGGCCTCGGCCTCAACAAGATGCATCGCACTCGCGAACTGGAGGACACTCCCTCGGTTCGCGGAATGATCGCCAAGATCCCGCATCTTGTCGAGATCGTCGAAGAGCGCGGCTGAGCCTTTCCGACCAACTTGGTAAATTTCTTGTTGCCCCGGCCTCCGTGTCGGGGCAACCTGTTTTTAAATGGAAAATCTTGATTGCTCCTTGGCCGGAGGCGAATTTCGTCATTTCGCCGGACCCGGGTGGCCCTGAAATGCCGATCCACTTCCACACGTCGCTCGATCTCGATCTCGCGTACTCGCGCTGGTCGGGACGCGTGACCGTGGCCGCATGGCGGGCGTCGTTCGAGAGCTACCGCAAAGACGCCTATTTCCGGCCGGGCCGCACGAAGCTGAACGATCTGACTGCCGTGACGGACATGGATGCCGATTTCAACTCGCTTTGGTCGGTTCTCGACCGGGTCAACTGGCATTTGCGAGAACACGATGTGCGGACTCGGGTCGTGCTGATCGCGCCGGGGGAACTCGTTTACGGGCTCGCGCGAATCTTCCATTCCCTGTCGCAGAACGCCGACGGTCTCGAGGTGGAACTGCATCGCGATGCGCCGTCGGCGCTCGCCGCTCTGGGGCTGCCGTTCGACTGCGTCGACGACCTGCTCGAGAAGGGGGGCTTCCTTCCCCACACAACGGCCGAAACCGGGCTGCAGGTTGGTCGGCGCTAAGCCTTGATCCCGGTGGGCCATGCGTCTATACGCGCGCGGTGGCCTGTCGGGCCACAAGACCACACGACAGCACGCCGCGTCCGTCCCATCCGCTTCGGGGGCGGTTCCGGCAATGGAGAAGCGACATGAAACTCAATGAGCTCCGCGACAATCCCGGCGCGACGAAGAAATCCAAGCGCGTGGGTCGCGGCCCCGGCTCGGGCAAGGGCAAGACCGCAGGCCGCGGCATCAAGGGCCAGAAATCCCGTTCGGGCGTGGCGATCAACGCCTACGAGGGCGGCCAGATGCCGCTTTACCAGCGTCTTCCCAAGCGCGGCTTCAACAAGCCCAACCGCAAGGAATTCGCCGTCGTGAACCTCGGTCTGATCGAGAAGTTCGTCGAAGCCGGCAAGCTCGATGCGAAATCGGAGATCACCGAGGACGCACTCGTGGCCTCGGGCCTCGTCCGGCGCAAGCGCGACGGCATCCGCGTGCTCGCCAAGGGCGACGTGACCTCGAAGCTCAACATCGCCGTTACCGGTGCATCGAAGGCAGCGGTCGAGGCGGTTGAGAAGGCCGGCGGCACGCTCAGGACCGCGCAGGCGGCTGCGGCGGAATAACCCGGGGCGGGCGCGCGGGCCCCATGGTGGTTGTGGCTCGTGCATGCGCAGCCTAAATCACACCTGACCCGAACTTGCGCCGTGGGATCCGATGACCGGTTCCGCGGCGCTCCGATCACAAGTGAGGCGGCATGGC
>CAZUVG010000501.1:0-2520 GCA_964623765.1 uncultured Roseicyclus sp. | reverse complement strand
CTGATCACGCCGCCGGTGGGGCTCGTGCTTTTCATCGTGACCGGCATAACGCGGGTGTCGGTGATGGCGCTTTCGCGTGCCCTGCTGCCCTACTACGTGACCGCGCTGCTTGTACTGGCGCTGGTGACCTTCGTGCCACAGGTATCCCTGTTTCTGCCCGGCCTGTTCCGATAGTCGGGACTCGCTAAACGGTCACAGGGCAATCCGACGCGAACCAACCATGGCTTTTGGACGTCAGGTTGCGCTATCGGCCAACTGCTTCTCCACGACACCGTGGTCGAAACAGAATTCCCGATAGCCCCCCTCCTCCACCGACGAGCACTTGGCCAGATAGTCCGGAGCACCGCCTGCATACGGAAGAAACTGCCGCCGCTTGCCCGGAACGTTCGCTCCGACATACCAGGAGTTTGCCTTGGACAGCAGCGAGCGCTCTCCGACTTCGCAAACATGATCGAACCATTCGTTTTCCGCGTCTTCCAGGACCTCGCAGACGGAAAAGTCATTCTTCCGCATGTGACCGATTAGGTTCGCGATCCAGTCCACGCACGCCTCGGAGGACGCGACCATGTTGGTGAACACCGAAGGACTGCCCGGGCCGTTGACGATGAACATGTTCGGGAAGCCCGCAACAGCCATTCCCAGAAACGTCCTGGCCGCCTCGTCCCATTTTTCCTTCAGCACAACACCGTTTCTTCCCTCGACGCGAATGGCCTTCAGGGCACCGGTCATCGCATCGAAGCCCGTGGCCAGAACAATGACGTCGAGCGGGATGAATCGCTTCTCGGTGCGGATTCCTTGCGCCTCGACGCGTTCGATTCGTTCGTCCCGAAGATCCACGAGGTTCACGTCATCTCGAAGAAAGGTCTCGAAATAGTCCGTATCGACGCAGGGGCGTTTCGAGCCGATAGGATAATCGTGAGGGATGAGATGCTTCTCGAGGTCGGGGTCCCCGAGACGCTCCGCGATCTTTCTGCGAACGAATTCCGCGGCCTTCCGGTTCACGCGGGCATCCGTTGCGAAATCCCGTACGGTGTACGAAAAATTGAGCCCCCCCTTTTCCCACTGAGCCTCGAACCGTTTCTCGAGCTCCTCGTCCGACAGGGCCGCGCCGAACTCATCGCCGTTATGCATGAGGGCAAAACTCCTGAGCGTCCGCGCCTGTGCCCTGCGTTCGGCATAGTTCTCCTTCCACTCGCGCTCGTAGTCCTTGTCCATGGGACCGTTGTGTGCGGGCAGCACGTAGTTCGGGGTCCGCTGGAAAACGGTCAGGTGCCTGCCTCTTCGCGCCAGATGAGGCGCGGCCTGGATGCCGGACGAGCCCGTTCCGACAAGACCGACGAGCTTGCCGTTGAAGTCGGGTTCCTCCTTCGGCCAGGAGGAGGTCCGGAAAACCTCGCCGGAGAAGTCTTCCATGCCCGAAATCCGTGGCTCGAGCGGCACCGACAATGGCCCGGTCGCCATGACGCAGTAGCGCGCGCGCCAGCGTTTCCCCTCTTCCGAGACGATCGTCCAGATGTTGGTGCTCTCGTCGAAGGACATTGCCGAGACCCGCGTGTTCAGCAGGATGTCGGGCCAAAGCTCGAACCTGTCGGCGACGTGATGGATGTATTCCAGTATCTCCGGCTGTGCCGCGTAACGCTCGGACCAGCTCCATTCCTGCTCCAGCCGGTCGTCGAACGAGTAGGAGTACTGGACGCTCTCGATGTCGCATCGCGCGCCGGGATAGCGGTTCCAGTGCCATGTTCCGCCGATCCCGTCTGCCGCATCCACGACCAGCACGCGAAGCCCCTCTGAACGGAGTCTGTGCAGCGCGTAGACGCCGGCGAAACCCGCGCCCACCACGAGGACATCAAGAGGCTCGCTTTCTTCGGATCCGGAAGGGTTCATTCGAGTCCGCTCGCAGATGGCATTCATTGGTATTTTTATACTAAATTTCAATGACCGCGAGGTCAACCAGCATCTGCCTGGACCCGGACGATCGTTTGCCGGCATCGTCGGGCATGGGCGCGGCAGGCGACGCTCCCGTGCCTGCGCAATGGACAGAGGCTTCTTCGGCAAATATGTCGGGCACGTGGACACGTGGAGAGCCGAGTGACGACCATCCCCCGTAGCATCGACGAGACCATCGCCCTGCTGGATGGGCAGAACTACGTCTGCGGCCGCGGTCTCGCCACAGTCGCCTATCTCGCGCTGAAACTGGGAAAGCCGCTGTTCCTCGAGGGCGAGGCGGGCGTCGGCAAGACCGAGATCGCCAAGGCCATTGCCGCGGGGCTCGGGCGTCGGCTTATCCGGTTGCAATGCTACGAGGGCCTCGACGCGGCGAGCGCCATCTACGAGTGGAACTTTGCGGGCCAGATGGTGGCGATCCGCACGGCCGAGGCCACCGGTGCGGCCGACCGCGCCGCCCTGCAGTCGGAACTGTTCTCCGACGCGTTCCTGATCCGGCGCCCGCTTCTGGAGGCGCTGGAGCCGCAGCAAGGCGGGCCGCCCGTCCTGCTGATCGACGAGGTGGACCGGACC
>CAZUVG010000500.1:2288-2521 GCA_964623765.1 uncultured Roseicyclus sp. | reverse complement strand
TGCCGCAGCCGTTGATGCCGCCGCCGATGATGAAGATGTCGAATGGCTCGGCCATGGGCGCCTCCGGTCGCGCGAGTCCCTTGCGTGACCTACTTGCAGCCGGTGTTCGTTTTGTCAATTTTCATGTTCGTTTTTTTTCGGTATGGATCGCGCCATGCCCATGTCGCCCCGACAGCACGACATCCTGACTGCCGCTCGCGAGACCGGCCGCGTTACCGTGGAGGGGCTGGCGG
>CAZUVG010000500.1:0-2278 GCA_964623765.1 uncultured Roseicyclus sp. | reverse complement strand
GCTTCGGCGTCACGCTCCAGACGATACGCCGGGACCTGACGACGCTGTGCGAAGCGGGCCTTCTCGACCGGACGCATGGTGGCGCGATGCTGCCCTCGGGCGTCACCAACATCGCCTACGAGGAACGGCGGCGGGTGGCCGCGGGGGCGAAGGAGGCCATCGGCCGGGCCGCCGCTGCGCTTGTCCCCCCGGGCGCATCGCTTTTCCTGAACATCGGCACGACGACCGAGGCCGTGGCCCGCGCCCTGATGGAGACGCCGAACCCGATGGTCGTCACGAACAACCTCAACGTCGCGCAGATCCTCGCCGCCCACCCAACGGCAGAGGTCATCGTGACCGGCGGACGGCTGCGCCGCGCGGACATGGGCCTCGTCGGCGACATGGCGGTGGAAACCATCCGGCAGTTCAAGGTGGACATGGCGATCGTCGGCGGCTCGGCGCTGGACGAGGACGGTGACATCCTCGACTTCGACCCCGACGAGGTGCGGGTGAGCCGCGCGATCCTCGCTCAGGCGCGCATGGCCGTGCTGGTCGCCGACGCGACGAAGCGCACGCGGACCGCGCCGGTGCGGATCGCGGGCCTTGTCGACCTCGACCGCTGGATTACCGACCAGCCGCCCGGTGAACGGCTGGAGGGCCTCGCCGCCGAAGCGGGCACGCAGATCACGATTGCGGGCTGACGCGCTCCAGCAGTGCCTCGACGGACGGGCCCAGCGCCGCGACGATCAGCGCCACGCCCTCGGCGTTCGGGTGAATGCCGTCAGGCTGCATGTAGGCGGTCATGGCAGCGTCCCGGTCGGCCTCGGCCGCCGCCTCCAGCGCGCCGAGGAAGCTGTCCACGTGGATCGCCCCGTATTGCTCGGCCAGTTCAGGGTACATCGCGTCGAAGGCCGCCTTGTACTCCGGCCCGTAATTGCCGGGCGCGGTCAGGCCCACGAGCAGCACCGGCAGCCCACGCCGCTCCGCTTCCGTCAGGATCCCGTCGAGATTCGCACGCGCCGTCTCGGGCGGGATGCCGCGCAAAAGGTCGTTGCCGCCGAGCGCCACGATCATCGCGTCCGCCTCCGGCCCCAGCGCCCAGCCGATCCGCGAAAGCCCGCCAGCGGTCGTATCGCCCGAGACGCCGTGGTTCTGCACCTCCACGTCATGCCCCCGCGCCTCCAGCCATGCCTGAAGCTGCGGCACGAAGCCCTCCTCCTCCACCAGCCCGAAGCCCTGCGTCAGGCTGTCGCCCAGTGCCACCACGGTGACAGGCTCCTCCTGTGCCGCCGCCGCACCGGCGAGGCCCAGCGACAGGATCGCCGCCTTGCCCGCCCCCCGCGCGGCCCCATATGCCAGACGAAGAAATGAACCGAGGCGTTCAGTCATGGCAGACACCGTTCTATCGCTCGGCGACGCGAGCCTCACGCTCGACGGCAACGCGGGCGCCGTGGACATCCTCCACGGCATCACGCTGCAGGTCGCGCGCGGCGAGACGGTGGCGCTGACGGGTCCTTCGGGGTCGGGCAAGTCGTCGCTCCTCATGCTGATGGGCGGCCTCGAGAAGGCCACGGGCGGCAGGGTCGAGGCGCTCGGCCATGACCTGACGGCCATGAACGAGGACCAGCTCGCCCGGTTCCGCCGCGAACATATGGGCGTCGTGTTCCAGTCCTTCCACCTCATACCCACGATGACGGCGCTGGAGAACGTCGCGACGCCGCTCGAACTCGCGGGCCATGCCGACGCCTTCGAGCGGGCCGAGGCGGAACTGGAAGCCGTCGGGCTCGCCTCGCGTGCGCAGCATTACCCCAGCCAGATGTCGGGCGGCGAGCAGCAGCGCGTGGCGCTGGCCCGCGCGGTGGCGCCGCGTCCCGAGATCCTGCTGGCCGACGAACCGACAGGCAACCTCGACGGGGCGACGGGCGACGCGATCGTGAAGCTTCTGATGGAACTGCGCGACCGGCACGGCGCGACGCTGGTGCTCGTGACGCACGCGCCGGAACTTGCCTCCCGCTGCGACCGGGAGATCCGGCTGCGTGACGGTCGCGTGGCGGATCCCCTGCGCGAGGCCGCGGAGTGAACGTCGCGCTGCGCATCGCCGGGCGGGAGCTGCGGGGGGGCCTGAAGGGCTTCCGAATCTTCCTCGCCTGCCTCGCCTTGGGCGTTGCAGCCATCGCTGCGGTGGGCTCCGTCCGCGAAGCGATACAGGAGGGGCTATCGCGCGAGGGGGCCCGCGTCCTCGGCGGCGACGCGGAGATGAGATCGGAAGAAGCACTTGAACTCCAGTCACTTGCATCTC
>CAZUVG010000499.1:0-2526 GCA_964623765.1 uncultured Roseicyclus sp. | reverse complement strand
GGAGACGACGGCGAGGCGCGCCTCCTCCTCGGGTTCTATGATCTCGAGCTCGAGCCCCGTGTCCCGCCGGACCAGCGAGATGAACTCCGTGGCGTTGGTGGCGCGGCGGCAGGCCTCCGTCGCCACGAGCCGCATCCGCTCCACCCGGTGCTTTTCCAGCTTCTTGCGACAGATCCTCAGCGCGGCCACCGCGCGGGCCATCGAGGCGCGGGAGAGACGGCCCGACGCCTCGAGACCGAGGCCGAGCTGCACGCTCTTGGAGAAGCTGTCGACCACGTGAAGCTGGTTGCCCTTCGGCTGCGCGATCAGCATCCGGCAGGAATTGGTGCCGAGATCGAGCGCGGCGTACAGGTCCGCCGGATCGGGACGGGTCAGTGGCGCGGGACGCCGTTCGTCAGGCGCTTCCGCGGCCGGCAGGATCTGGGCGACCGGGCGCGCGGGACTGGGGAACGGACCGGCGCCGCCTTTGCGCTTGCGCGACATGCGGGCCTCCGGAAACACGAGTTGGTGCAACGGTAGCAATTCGCGGGCTCCGTCACAATGGCCTGATGCCGCCGGTCCTGCGTGATGCCGGCGGGAGGCGCGGTCATGGCGGCAGCCTCTCTCATCATCATCATGAAAAATTCGGCGGACCGTGCCACTGCACTTTGCCTCGGCACCGGCTATGCTGCGCAGTGCTGGTCGCTCCCGCTTCGCACCATGTCGAAAACGGAGCGTCCTTGCCGCGCACAGGGCCTATGGTGCGCGGAAACCGGGGCGTCATGCGCCGCAAGGGAGGACCGTACATGCCCGTCGTCACGCTCGTTTTCTGGCGCGACATCCCCGCCCAGGTGATCGTGGGCAAGGGACGGCGCGGTGCCAAGGCGCCGCTGCCCGAACGGTTCGAGCAGGCCATCGACCGCGTCGCCATGAAGATCGGCGCGCGCGACGAGGACGCCTACCTGCGGGAATGGCGGCGTGCCGAGATCGGCGAGGTCGACGGCGATCCCCCGGAGATCGCCGCGGCCGAGGCCGCGCGGCTCGACGCCGAATACGACGCGGCCGTCCTGAAACGGCTGATCGAGGCCGACGGGGTCGACGGCCGGGCGAAACGCGCATGACGGCGCATGTGACACGGGCCTGACTTGGCCGCATTCTGGGAGACGATCATGGCCCTTCTGTCCTTCCGCAAGCCCGAGGCCGCGCCCCGGCCCGCCCATGCCGCGCTGCCCGCGCTGCTCGAGGGCTATTCCATCGAGGTCATGCCGCGCACGGCCGCGAAGGTGGAGGATTTCCGGGCGCTCCTGCCCGCCGGGACCAGCGTCTACATCGCCCATATCGACGGCACGCCGATCGAGGACATGGTCGCCACCGCCCGCCGCCTGCGCGACGAGGGGTTCGAGCCCATGCCGCATTTCCCCGCGCGTTCCATACCCGGCCGCGCGACGCTGGCCGACTGGATTCGCCGCTACCAGGCCGAGGCGGGCGTCCGCCAGGGCCTGATCCTCGGCGGCGGCATTTCCGAGCCCCGTGGCGAGTATCACTGTGCCATGCAGCTTCTGGAGACGGGCTTCTTCGACGACGCGGGGTTCACGCATCTTCATGTCGCGGGCCATCCCGAGGGCAACCGCGACATCGACCCCGACGGGGGCGAGGCCGAGGCCATGGCCGCGCTGAAGCTGAAGCAGGACTTCGCGAACCTCACCGATGCCGCGTTCGCCATCGCCACGCAGTTCGCCTTCGAGGCGAAGCCGATCGTCGCCTGGGCCGACCGGCTTGCGGCGGCCGGCATCTCGATGCCGGTCCATCTCGGCATCGCGGGCCCGGCGAAGCTCCAGACGCTCATCAAGTTCGCCATCGCCTGCGGCGTCGGCGCGTCGCTCGGCGTCCTGCAGAAACGCGCGCGCGACGTCTCGAAGCTCGTGAAGCCCATGGAGCCCACCGACGTCCTCCTGGCGCTCGCCGCCGAGAAGGCGGCGGGCCGCGCGGCGAACGTCGAGCGCGTCCACTTCTTCCCGCTTGGCGGCATCGCGACCTGCGCCGAGTGGGCCATCGCAAACGGCGGCGAGGGCGCGCAGCCCGCGGTCACCGCCTGACACCGACAAACGAGAAAGAGCAGACATGACCCGCACCGTCATCGAATCGGCGACCCGGACCACGATCATCGGCTTCGACCAGCCGTTCTGCGTGATCGGCGAGCGGATCAATCCCACCGGCCGAAAGATCCTCAACGAGGAGCTGGAGCGCGGCGACTTCTCCCGCGTGGAGGCCGATGCGGTGGCGCAGGTGGAGGCGGGCGCGACCGTGCTCGACGTCAACTCCGGCGCGGTCTTTTCCAACAAGATGGGCGAGGATCCGCGCTACGCCGACAACAATTTCGTCGAGCCGATGCTTATGCCGGAACTGGTTCGCGTGGTGCAGGCCGTGACGGACTGCCCGCTCTGCATCGACTCGTCCGTGCCGGGCGCCCTGCAGGCAGGGCTCGAGGCGGCGACCGGCCGTCCGCTCGTGAACTCTGTCACCGGCGAGGAGGAACGGCTGGAGGTC
>CAZUVG010000498.1:0-2528 GCA_964623765.1 uncultured Roseicyclus sp. | reverse complement strand
CGGGCACCGCGGCCTGAAGAGACAGGCCGGAGTCGCGCTGGTCCACGAGCCCGAGCAGCCGGATGGCCGAGCGGTTCATGAAGTCGATCCGACCCTCGGCGTTCAGCCCGATGACGCCCGCCGTCACGCTCGTCAGCACAGAATCGAACAACCGCCGCCGCGCCTCCGTGGCGGCGTTCTGCTCCACCAGCGTGTCGCGCTGGCCCTTGAGCTGCCGGGTCATCTGGTTGAACAGCTGCCCAAGCATCGCGATCTCGTCGTCCGACCGCTCCTCCTCCACCCGCACGTCCAGATCGCCCTGGCCCACGCGCTGCGCGGCGGAGGCGAGGCGGCCGACGGGACGCGACAGCCGCTCGGCGAACCACAGGCCCAGCCAGATCGCGGCAAGGATCATGATCAGCGCGAACCCGAGATAGAGCAGGCCGAACTCGAACAGGACGCGGCCACGGTCGAGCTCCAGCTGGCGGTAGAGCTGCACCGTCTGCTGCGTCTCGTCGAGCAGCGAGATGATCTCGCCGTCCACCTCGCGGCTGACGTAGAGGTAGCGATCGGGGAAAGCGTCCAGGCGCAGGAGCGCGCGGAACTCGTTCTGCGCTCGGTCCTCGATGATTACCAGATCGCCCGCCGCAGCGCGTGCCATTTCCTCGTCCGAGGGCCGCTCGTAGTCGAAGAGATAGCTCCGCTCGCCCCGCGCCCGGATCTCGCCGCCGCCGTCGACGACGAAGGCCTCGCGCAGGCCACGCTGGATGCGCGCCTGCCCCTGGCTGAGGATCTGGCGCAGTTCCCCGTCCGACAAAAGCGGCGCGGCGCGGCGGTTGACGTCAAGGAAGGCGCCGAGCGCGCGGACGTCCTCGGCAAGATCATCCCGGTGCTCCTGCTGGTAGGCGGCGGCGGCCTCCACCGAGTTGCCGAGCGCGGTCGAGACGCGGTCGGAAAACCAGCCTTCGAGACCCATGTTGACAGTGATCGTGGCGAAGACGGCGACGAGGATCGTGGGCACGAGCGCGACGATGGTGAAGACGCCGGTCAGTCTCAGGTGCAGTCGCGAGCCGGCGGACCGTGCGCGGCGGGAGGCAACGATGCGTGCGACCTCGCGCAGGACGAGCGCCGCGACGACGAGGATGTAGACGAGGTCGGCCAAGAGGACGAGCCGAAGCGCGGGAGTCACGACGGACTCGGCCATGGGCCCGAGAACCAGGAACGTGGCAAGCGCGAGGAGTGGCCCCAGCACCACCAGCCCCAGCGTGCCCGCCGACCGCAGCCCGCGCCGATGGCGCAGCGCCGCGAGACGCTCCATCATGGATGTGGAAGGAACCGTCCCCCCGCCGTCCGCCGGCCGCTCAACCACGCTTCACTGCTCCCCCGGACATCGCGTTTCCGGACACGCCGGACCCTGCCGCCGGCTTGCGTCTGGGCCGTGCTTATTGTGCCACGTGCCTGTTGCGCTTTTACATCAACTTGCGGCGTCGAGTCACGCGGATATCGAGATCGGTGATCTTCTTTCTCAAGGTATTGCGGTTGATTCCAAGCAATTCCGCACATTTGGCCTGATTTCCTCCGGTCGCCTCCAGCGCGATCTCGATGAGCGGCGCCTCCACTTCGCGCAGAATCCGGCCGTAAAGGCCGGGCGGGGGCAGGACCCCGCCATGCAGGTCGAAGTAGCGGCGCAGATGCTTGGCCACCGAGGCGGACAGCTTGTCGCCCTGCCCTCCCCCCATCAGGGGCTCGATCGCCGGCTGGGAGCCAAGCACCCCCTCGACCTCGGCACGCGTGATCTCCTCGGCGGGGTTGGTCACCGTCAGGCGGCGGATCGTGTTCTCGAGCTGGCGCACGTTGCCGGGCCAGGAATAGGCGCGGATGAGGTCCATCGCTTCGGGTGCGAAGCGGCGCACCGGCGCGCCGTCGCGCTCGGCCCGGGCAAGGAAATGGTTGGCCAGAAGGGGGATGTCGTCCACCCGCTCGCGGAGCGCCGGCACGGCGATGGAGACGCCGCCGAGGCGGTAGAACAGGTCCTGCCGGAACTCGCCCGTTTCCATCTTCTCCATCAGGTCGCGTTGCGAGGTGGCCATCACCCGCGGCGCCGAATCCCCCAGCGCGTCGAGCATGCGCACGATCTTGCCCTGCGCCTCCTCGCCCAGGTCGCCGACCTCGTCGAAGAGGATCGAGCCGCCCTTGACCCGCGCGAGCACGGCCGAGGCGCCGTCCATCCCCTCGAGGTCGGAAGGCGCGGCGACGACGAAAGGCAGCGTGCGCCGGTCGGAAAAATCGTGGATCGCGCGTGCGATCAGGCTCTTGCCGGTCCCGCTCTCGCCGGTGACGAGCACGGCGAGGTCGGTATTCATCACCCGCGCCACCAGCCGGTAGAGCGCCTGCATCGACGCCGTACGCCCCACGAGCGGCAGGTCCTCGTTGGCCGACGGCACGGCCTCGGCCGCCGGTTTCGGCTGCTGCGGCGCGCGGCGCTTGCGGTCGAGGGCACGCGCGGCGCGCTTCATCAGGTCGGGCAGGTCGAAGGGCTTGGGCAGGTA
>CAZUVG010000497.1:0-2536 GCA_964623765.1 uncultured Roseicyclus sp. | reverse complement strand
CGATCGGCCATGTCGATGTCTATCCCAACAGCCGCAACATCATCCCGGAAAAGGTTGTTTTCACGGTGGATTTCCGGTCCCACGTGCTCGAGACGCTGGAGGCGATGGTGGCCGAACTCATGGAGACCGCGCCGGGGCTGTGCGCCGATATCGGGGTGAAATTCGATGCCCAGACGGTCGGCTTCTTCGATCCGCCCAGCTTTGACGAGACGCTGGTCGCCCGCGTGCGCAACGCCGCCGACCGGTTGGGCTACAGCCATACGGACCTGATTTCCGGCGCCGGGCACGATGCCTGCTGGATCAACAAGGTCACGCCCACGACCATGGTGATGTGCCCTTGCAAGGACGGGCTGAGCCATAACGAGGCCGAGGAGATCACCCCCGGCTGGGCCAGCGCCGGAGCCGAGGTGTTGATGCACGCCGTGGTGGAAACCGCTGAAATCGTGGAGTGATCGTATGAAAGCGGCGCTTTCCCTTGGCCTTGTCGTGATGCTGTCGGCCTGTGTCGGCACCTCCACCACGCCGACCAGCCGCGACGCGGTGCCTGCCGCGGTCTGGGAAAGGGTTCCCGCCAGCACCCCGCTGGAGGAGCTTTTGCAGGGGCCGGACGGCTGTTTCTGGTACCTGCGCCATGGGCCGCTCGAAACCGTCTGGGTGCCGGTGCGCGACGTGGAGACCATTCCCGTCTGCGACCCGCCGCGCCCGCGGCCAGAGGACGTGTGAACGCCGGGGCGAACGCGCCCCGCGCAAATGAAGAAACCATGTGCCCCGAGTGTTTTACGGGGCACGAGATGACAGGGAGAGAACCATGACCACCAAAGTCATCAAGGGCGGCACCGTGGTGACCGCCGACCGAAGCTGGAAGGCCGATGTGCTGATCGAGGGCGAGACCATCAAGCAGATCGGCGAGGATCTGAAGGGCGACGAATATATCGATGCCGAGGGCGCCTATGTCATCCCCGGCGGAATCGACCCGCACACCCACATGGAAATGCCCTTCATGGGCACCACGGCGGCAGAAACCTTCGAGACCGGCACATGGGCGGCGGCCTGTGGCGGCACCACGATGCTGGTCGACTTCTGCCTTCCGGGCGCGGACGGGTCGATCAAGAACGCGATCAATGAATGGCACCGGAAATCGGCGCCCCAGATTTGCACCGACATCGGTTACCACATGGCCGTGACCGGATGGAATGAAAGCATTTTCAACGAGATGAAGGACGCTGTTGACATGGGCGTCAACAGTTTCAAACACTTCATGGCCTACAAGGGCGCGCTGATGATCGAGGATGACGAGATGTTCGCCTCCTTCAAGCGCTGCAAGGAACTGGGCGCGCTGCCGATGGTGCATGCCGAGAACGGCGATATCGTCGCCGACCTGCAGCAGCAGATGCTGGAACAGGGCATCACCGGGCCCGAGGGCCATGCCTATTCGCGCCCGCCCGAGGTGGAAGGCGAGGCCGCCAACCGCGCCATCATGATCGCCGACGCGGCGGGCGTGCCGCTTTACATCGTGCATGTTTCTTGCGAACAGGCGCATGAGGCGATCCGGCGGGCGCGGCAGAAGGGGATGCGCGTCTACGGCGAACCGCTGGCGCAGTTCCTGACGCTCGACGAGACCGAGTATTTCAACACCGACTGGGATCATGCCGCGCGCCGGGTGATGTCGCCGCCGTTCCGCAACAAGGAGCATCAGGACAGCCTCTGGCACGGGCTTCAGGCCGGCAGCCTGCAGGTGGTGGCGACCGACCACGCCGCGTTCAGCACCGAACAGAAGCGCATGGGCGTGGACGATTTCACCAAGATCCCCAACGGCTCCAACGGGCTGGAGGAACGGCTCTCGGTGCTCTGGACGCGGGGCGTCGAAACCGGGCGGCTGACGCCGAACGAGTTTGTCGCCGTCACCTCGACGAACGTCGCCAAGATATTGAATATCTATCCGAAAAAGGGCGCAATCGTGGAAGGGGCGGATGCCGATATCGTGGTCTGGGATCCCAAGATCACCAAGACGATCAGCGCCTCCAACCACCATTCGATCCTTGATTACAACGTGTTCGAGGGGTTCGAGGTCACGGCCAACGCGCGCTACACGATCAGCCGGGGCGAGGTCATCTGGGCCTGGGGCCAGAACAGCCAGCCGCAGCCCGGACGCGGCCGGTTCGTGCCGCGCCCGGCCTTCCCCTCGGCGCATAAGGCGCTGTCGACATGGAAGGCGCTGACCGCGCCCAAGCAGATCCACCGCGATCCGATGAACATCCCGGCGGGAATCTGATTTCTCGTTGAAAACCAAGCTGTTCCGGCCTGCGCCGGGGCAGCCCGCAGCAAGGATCCGGGCAGCGAACCCGGACAGCCAAAGGGGAAGATCTTGGGTCAGGAGACAGTGATCAAGGCCGATAAGCTCAACCTCGTCTTCCAGACGAGCGGCGGGCCGATTCATGCGCTGAAAGATGTCGATCTGGAGATCGGCAAGGGCGAATTCATCAGCTTCATCGGCCCGTCGGGCTGCGGCAAGACGACCTTCCTGCGCTGTATCGCG
>CAZUVG010000496.1:0-2542 GCA_964623765.1 uncultured Roseicyclus sp. | reverse complement strand
TAGGCCGGGAAGGTCGCGACCAGCGTCTTGCCCTCGCCCGTCTTCATCTCGGCGATATTGCCGCGATGCAGGAAGATGCCGCCGATCAACTGCACGTCGAAGGCGCGCAGGCCCAGCGACCGGCGCGCGGCCTCGCGGCAATTGGCGAATGCCTCGGGCAACAGGTCGTCCAGGCTTTCGCCATGGACGGCGCGGTTTCGCAGTTCCGTGGTCTTGGCGACGATCTCCTCGTCGGACATGGCCTGGTGCTCGGGCTCGAGCGCGTTGATCTTTTCCACGATGGGTCGGACGTTCTTGACCTTGCGGTCGTTCGACGTACCGAACACCTTCTTCGTGATGGATCCCAAACCGAGCATGTGACGCGCCTTCCCGTCGGACCGCGGCGGCGGCTCCGGACTGTTCTCAAGTCTTCGTGTGGGGCACCCGGGTTGTTCGGCTCATCGCGGCAGTCTAGAACGGCGCCAAGACGGCCTCAGGCCCCGATGCGAAACCCGGATGGGACATAAGGGCCGGCCGATAGACTGTCAACGCGGCCCCTTGGACCCATGTCCGGGGGCCAAGTCATGAAGGAAGGATCCCCATGAAACGACTCCTCGCCAGCGCCGCCGTCGTGGCCATGTCCGCGATGCCGCTCGCCGCACAGGAGGCCGACGCGGACACCGTGCTTGCCACCGTCAACGGCAACGACATCACCGTCGGGCACCTGATCGCCATGCGCCAGATGCTGCCCCAGCAGTACCAGGAACTGCCGGCGGAGGTCCTGTTCGACGGGATGCTGGAGCAGGTCGTCCAGCAGCAGGTTCTTGCCGACGTGGCGGAAGGCGACATGAGCAAGGCGACCGAGCTCGGTCTCGAGAACGAGACCCGAGCCTTTCTCGCCGCGAGCCTGATCGACCGTGTCGCCATGGCGGAGATCACCGAGGAGGAGATCGCGGCCGAATACGAGGCGCAGTTCGCCTCGGTCGAGCCAGGCACCGAGTACAACGCGAGCCACATCCTCGTGGAGACCGAGGAGGAAGCGCAGGCAGTCCTCGACGAACTGGAGGAAGGCGCCGATTTCGCCGAGCTTGCCGCCGAACGCTCCGTCGGGCCATCGGGTCCGAACGGCGGCCAGCTGGGCTGGTTCACCGCGGGCATGATGGTGCCCGAATTCGAGGAGGCCGTCATGGCGCTCGAGCCGGGCGAGGTCTCCGCGCCCGTCGAGACGCAGTTCGGCTGGCACGTCGTCGTGCTGAACGAGACGCGTGCGCAGGAGCCCCCGGCGCTGGAGGAGGTCCGCGCGGATCTCGTCGAGGGCCTGCGGCGGGCCCGTGTCGAGGCGCGCGTCGAGGAACTCATGGCCGAGGCCGAGGTCGACCGGCCCGAGCTTGACATCGATCCCGCCGTGATCGCGAATGACGACCTGATCGGGGAGTAACGCGCGCGGGGTCCTGAATGGCCAAGGCGGACAAGAAGACGAAGAAGCTGAAGGCCGGGTCCGCAGACGCCGAGGGCAAGAAGAAGTCGAAGAAGGACAAGAAGAAGGCTGCCGGGGCCAAGCATGCCCCGGTGTCCGTCTCGCCGCTCGCCCCGGCGGCCTTTCCGGACATCCCGCCCGTGGAAGGCGTCCTCTTCGCCACCGCGCGGGCGGGCGTGCGCTACGCGAACCGGACCGACGTTCTGCTGCTGGACATCGCGCCCGGCAGCACGATGGCCGGGGTCTTCACGCGCTCGGCCACGCGCTCGGCCGCAGTGCTCGACGGACAGGAGAAGCTCGCCGCCCTGCCCGAAGTGCCGCGGCACGGCTTCGCCATCCTTGTCAATTCGGGCAACGCCAACACCTTCACCGGCGCCCGCGGCGCGCGCGACGTCGCGACCATCGCCGAGGCCGCGGGGCAGACGCTCGGCCTCCCGGCCGAGCACGTCTTCACCTCCTCCACCGGCGTGATCGGCGAGCCGCTCCCGGCGGAACGGATCACGGCCGTGCTGCACGACCTCAAGGCAGGCCTGTCGGCGAACGGCTGGGAGGCCGCGGCGCGAGCCATCATGACGACCGACACGTTTCCGAAGGGCGCGGTCGAACAGGTGGGGATCGCCGGCAGGACCGTCACGGTGGCCGGCATCGCCAAGGGCTCGGGCATGATCGCGCCCGACATGGCGACGATGCTCGCCTATGTCTTCACGGATGCGCATGTCACCCGCGACGGGCTGCAGTCCATGCTGGCCGCGGCGACGAAAAACAGCTTCAACGCCATCACGGTGGACAGCGACACGTCCACCTCCGACACCGTCCTGATCGCCGCGACCGGCCGCGCGGGCGGTCCCGCCATCGGCTCCGGCCGAAGCGCGGAGGGGCGTGCGCTTGCGGGCGCCATCGCCCGCGTGATGCGGGACCTCGCCCTGCAGATCGTTCGCGACGGCGAGGGCGCGACGAAGCTCGTGGAGGTTCAGGTGACCGGTGCGAAGACCGCGCGCGACGCCGACAAGGTCGCACGCTCCATAGCCAATTCGCCGCTGGTCAAGACGGCGATCGCGGGCGAGGATCCGAACTGGGGCCGCATCG
>CAZUVG010000495.1:0-2545 GCA_964623765.1 uncultured Roseicyclus sp. | reverse complement strand
GTGAAGGACAGCACCTCGTCGCGGGTCGTCAGGCTGTCCTGCCCGCGGGAGCGGGCGACGCCGCGGGCGTTGATCACCACGAGACGACCGACGGTGTTCGAGCCTGCAGCGAGGGCGGCAAGCTCCACTCCCGTCGCTGCGGGGAGCGGCGCAATGGACGACGTGACACCCGTCAGTTCCAGCGTGATTGTGTAGTCGCCACCCGTTCCTGTGCTGTCAAAGGGCGCGACGACCAGCTGGAAATCTCCGACCGTCAGCGGGCCTGCGGCACCGGGAGTGAGCGCAGTGGGGTTTTGCGCATTCGGCTGGTCATCAAAAAAAGTAAGCGACCGAGTTCGGATCGTTGGCGTGGGTGGAGAAGGTTGTTCCCGGGCCTTCCGGAATACTCACGCCGTCTCCGAAAATGATAAAATCGACAATGCCGACCGGCGCGATCGTTCCCACCGTATTGACGGCGTCGACGCGGAAGGTTGAGGCTTCCGTAACGGTGATCGGGATCACGCGGAACGTGTAGCCCGGCGTGCCGTACGGCCTGTCGGAGTCCGTGACAGTCAGGCGAAGTTCTGGTCCTGCGCAAGGGCGGGCTGCACAAGCGCCGTGGTGGCGAGACAAGCCGCTGCAAACGCATGTGTCCCTGGAATAATGCGCATGTGCTCGACGCCCTCGATTTTTGATTGCCGATTTTCCGCTTATCACCTTCGTAGCAGCGACCGCTCCATGGTTACAACACAGGTATCTAAAGTTTTCTAACGGGATCATAGCCGTGGCGCGCCAGCAACCCGACCGACCCCACGCGAAACCCCCGCGCCGCTTGCCTTCCGCGCCCGGCTCGCTACACCCGCGCCATGGCCAAGCCCGTCACCCGCTTCGTCTGTTCCGCCTGCGGCGCCGTCACCCGGAAATGGGCCGGGCGCTGCGAGAGCTGTGGGGAGTGGAACACCATCTCCGAGGACGCCCCGCTGTCTCAGGGCCCCTCGTCCAAGGGCCTCGGTGCTGCCAAGGGCAAGCGCATGGGTCTGAGCGATCTGCGCACGCAGGAAGACCCGCCGCCGCGCCGCTCCTCCGGTCTGGCGGAGCTCGACCGCGTTCTGGGCGGCGGCCTCGTCCCCGCCTCGGCCACGCTGGTGGGTGGCGATCCCGGTATCGGGAAATCCACGCTGCTGTTGCAGGCTGCGGCCAGTTTCGCCCGCTCCGGCGCCAGAGTGATCTACGTCTCCGGCGAGGAGGCGACGGCGCAGGTCCGCCTGCGCGCAAGCCGCCTCGGCCTGACCGACAGCGCGGTGCAGCTGGCCGCCGAGACCAACCTGCGCGATATCCTGACCACGCTCGACGCCGAGGCGCCCGATCTCGTCATCGTCGACTCGATCCAGACCATGTGGCTCGACACCGTCGACAGCGCGCCGGGGTCGGTCTCCCAGGTCCGCGCCTCGGCCCATGAGCTGACCACCTTCGCCAAGCGCCGCGGCGTGGCGGTGATGCTGGTGGGCCATGTCACCAAGGACGGCCAGATCGCCGGCCCCCGCGTGGTCGAGCACATGGTCGACACCGTCCTCTATTTCGAGGGCGAGCGCGGGCACCAGTTCCGCATCCTGCGCTCGGTCAAGAACCGCTTCGGGCCCTCGGGCGAGATCGGCGTCTTCGAGATGACGGGCGCGGGGCTGGCCGAGGTCGCCAACCCCTCGGCGCTGTTCCTGTCGGATCGCGACACCCCCGCGCCGGGGTCGGTCGTCTTCGCGGGCATCGAGGGCACGCGTCCCGTCCTGGTGGAGTTCCAGGCCCTCGTCGCCCCCTCCTCCCTCAGCCAGCCGCGCCGTGCGGTCGTTGGCTGGGACGGCGCGCGGCTGTCGATGATCCTCGCCGTGCTCGAGGCGCGCTCGGGCATCTCCTTCCAGGGGCTCGACGTCTATCTCAACGTGGCCGGCGGCATGCGTATCTCCGAACCCGCCGCCGACCTTGCCGTGGCCGCCGCCCTTCTCTCGGCGCGCGAGGACGCCGCGCTCCCGCCCGAGACGGTCGTCTTCGGGGAGCTGTCGCTCTCCGGCGCGCTTCGCCCCGTCACGCAGGCGGAAAATCGGCTGAAAGAGGCGCTCAAGCTCGGATTTTCCGCCGCAATCCTGCCCAAAGGGTGTAATATCCCGGAAAACGCTGGCGTCTCCGTCCGCACCATGGAAGACCTGCCGCGCTTCGTGGGCGAGGTCTTCGGGGCAGGCTGAGGCCCGGACGGGCAGACAAGAAACGGCGGCACAGAGCAGAGGCACGGGCAGCAATGGAAGGCTTCACAATCTTCGACGGCGTCGTCGCGGGCGTCATCCTGATATCCGCGGTGCTGGCCTATTCCCGCGGCTTCGTGCGCGAGGTCATGTCGATCCTCGGCTGGATCGCGGCCGCGATCCTCGCCTTCCTCTTCGCGCCACGCGCCCTGCCGCTCATCGCCGAGATCCCCTATCTCGGCGACTTCATCGGCGGCTCCTGCGAGCTTGGCATCATGGCCTCCTTCGCCATCGTCTTCGTTCTGGCACTGGTGCTGATCTCGCTCTTCACGCCG
>CAZUVG010000494.1:0-2589 GCA_964623765.1 uncultured Roseicyclus sp. | reverse complement strand
CGCGCCGCGAAGAAGACCGGGGCGCTGCACGTCTTCGCCGCCGCCTTCCTGCCTGCCTACGCCGCGGCCAAGACGGCGCGCGGCTGGCTCGACTTCGACGACCTCATCTCGCGGACGCGCGACCTGCTGACCGCGCCTGGCATCGCGCAATGGGTTCTGTTTCGCCTCGACGGCGGCATCGACCACATCCTCGTGGACGAGGCGCAGGACACCAGTCCCGCGCAATGGGAGATCGTGAAGCGGCTGGCCGAGGATTTCGCGACGGGCGAGGGGGCGCGGGCGGACGTCCGGCGCACCATATTCGTCGTCGGCGACAAGAAGCAGTCGATCTATTCCTTCCAGGGCGCCGACCCCGAGGGGTTCGACCGGATGCGGGAGCATTTCGACGAGCGCCTCCGTGGCATCGGCCAGCCGCTCGCGAAGCGCGAGCTTCTCTATTCCTTCCGATCCGCCCGGCCGATCCTCGACCTTGTCGACCGTGTCTGCGGCGAGGACACGGCCACCTCCGTCGGCGGCCGGATCGAGCACAAGGCATTCTTCCATCAGAAGCCGGGACGGGTCGATCTCTGGCCGGTCGTGCCGAAGGCCGACAATCCGGAGGATCCCGAATGGCACGACCCGCAAGACCTTGTCGGCGAGGATCATCACTACAGCGTGCTGGCGAACGCCATCGCCGACCGGCTGCACGCGATGATCCACGAGGAGCGCCCCGTGATCGAGGTCGGCGAAGGGCGCCGCGCCGTGGAGGCAGGCGATATCCTGATCCTCGTGCGCCGGCGATCGCCGCTCTTCCGGCAGATCATCGGTGCGCTCAAGCGCCGTGGCCTGCCCATCGCGGGCGTCGACCGGAGCGAGCTGACCACGCCGCTCGCGGTCCGCGACCTCATGGCGCTGCTTCGGTTCCTCGCCACGCCCGAGGACGACCTGTCCCTTGCCTGCGTGCTGCGCTCGCCCATCGGCGGGTGGAGCGAGGACGACCTCTTCCGCCTCGCCCATGGACGGGATGGCGGCTTTCTCTGGGAGGCGCTGCGTCGCCGCGCGGAGGAACGGGACGCGTGGCAGGCGACGCGGGTCATGCTCTCGGACCTTCTGAACGCGGCGGACTTCAAGCGTCCCTACGACCTTCTCGAACGGGTGCTGATCCGGCACGGCGCGCGCCTGCGACTGTCCGCGCGGCTGGGACCGGAGGCCGAGGACGGCATCGACGCGATGCTGTCGCAGGCGCTCGCCTACGAGCGGACGGAGGTGCCCAGTCTCACGGGCTTCATAGGCTGGCTCGAGGCGGGCGAGGTGACGGTGAAGCGCGACCTCGCGCAGGCGAAGGGTCAGATCCGGGTGATGACCGTGCACGGCGCGAAGGGACTGGAGGCGCCCGTCGTCATCCTCCCCGACACCGGCGAGTGGCGCTCGAACACCGGCGGCGCGCGGCTCGTGCAGGACGCGGGCGGGACGCTTCACTGGGCGACCGCGAGGGCCGAGGCGTCCGGACCCGTGCGCGCCGCGCTGGAGGAGCAGGACCTGCGGCAGAAGGCCGAGCGCAACCGCCTGCTTTACGTGGCCCTCACCCGCGCCGAGAGCTGGCTGATCGTGGCCGCCTCCGGCAAGGCGCATGTCGACGGCAACGCGACGTGGTATCAGGCAGTCGAGGAGGGGCTGTCGGGGCTGGGCGCCCGGCCGCTGGCGATCCCGGAAATCGAAGGGGAAGGGCTGAGGCTCGAGGCAGGCGAGTTCCTGCACGACGCCCCCCGAGCGCCCGCCCCGGAAACCGCCCTGCCGACGCCCCTGCCCGACTGGGTTCAGGCCCCCGCACCACCTGCCCCGCGCGACCGGCCCGCGTTTTCGCCGTCGGCACTGGGCGGGGAGAAGATCCTGTCTCCGGCCGAGGGCGCGGTTGTGCCCGGACGCGCGGATGCGCTCCGCCGCGGCCGTCTCGTGCATCTCCTGCTGGAGCATCTGCCCAAGCTCCCGCCAGCCGCGTGGCGCGATGCGGTGCCGAACATCGCCGCACTGGAGGCGCCGGATGTCACGGCCGACGAGCTGGCCGAGATCCATGCCGAGGCGGAGGCGGTTCTCACCGCCCCCGCGCTCGCCCGTGTCTTCGCGCCCGACGCGCTGGCCGAGGTGGAGCTCTGCGCCCCGAGCGCGGCGCTGGACCGGCCGCTTCTCGGCGCGATCGACCGGCTGGTCGTTGCGCCCGACCGCGTGCTCGCCGTCGATTTCAAGACCAACGCCGAGGTGCCCGCCACGGCCGAGGCCGTGCCCGAGGGCATCCTGCGCCAGATGGGCGCTTATGCCGAGATGCTGGAGGCGATCTACCCGGGCCGCGCGGTCGAGACGGCGATCCTGTGGTCGCGGACGGCAGGCCTGATGCCGCTGCCCCGTGCGCTCACCGCGGCGGCGCTGGCTCGGGCCGCAGCCGAGCTCGGCGGCGCGGGGCCGGGTGCGGCTTGACGGGCCTCGGGCGGCTTCATACCTTTCGCCTCCGACCGAGTTCCCCTGAGGAGGGCCAGACATGGCAACCGTTCCCGTCACCGACGCCACCTTCGATGCCGAAGTGCGTCAGTCCGACATTCCCGTCGTCGTGGATTT
>CAZUVG010000493.1:0-2594 GCA_964623765.1 uncultured Roseicyclus sp. | reverse complement strand
CCCCGGCAGCCCCATCAGAAGCGCGTGGCCACCCGACAGCATCGCGGCGAGCGTCAGCGTCACCACCTCTTCCTGCCCGATGATGCGGGTCGCGATCGCCTTCCGCGCCTCGGCGAGCCGCTCGCCCAGCGCCTCGATCTCGGCGACGAGAGCTTCGGAAGTTTCGGAGGAAGTGGACCCGGGCGCGCGGTCGGACATGGCAAAGCCTCGCATCATGCTTATTGTCTTGTCAGGTAACAGAGGTATTCCGCCGACCACAAATGGCAAAAGGCCGACTGCAAAGAACCGGGGACACATCATCGTGACGGACAGTACCGCGACGCCAGAACCGGACAGCCTGATCGCCGCGGCGAAACGGGCGCAGGAGGAGGGCCGGCTGCCCCCCGTCCACGCATGGAACCCGCCCTTCTGCGGCGATCTCGACATGGAGATCAGGCGCGACGGCACATGGTTCTACGAGGGCACGCCGATCGGGCGCAAGCCGCTCGTGCGCCTCTTCTCCACCATCCTTAAGCGCGAGGGCGACCGTTACTTCCTCGTCACGCCGGTGGAAAAGGTCGGCATCCGCGTCGAGGACGCGCCCTTCGTCGCGGTGGACATGGAGGCCGCGGGCGCGGGGCGCGACCAGGTCGTGAGCTTCACCACGAACGTGGGCGACAAGGTGGTGGCTGGCGCGGACCACGCGATCCGGGTCGAGCGGGACGACAAGGGTGAGCCGTCGCCCTACGTCCATGTCCGCGCCGGGCTCGAAGCCTTAATCGACCGGAAGAGCTTCTACCGGCTGGTAGAAATCGGCGAAGCGCACGAGGTCAACGGCACCGACTGGTTCGGCATCTTCTCGCAAGGCACGTTCTTTCCGATCATTCCCGTGGCGGAACTGGACGTCTGAGGCGCCTTTACCACGCATCACGGCAGCGCGCTGCCGGACGGGTCGTGCTATGGTCGGGACACATGTCACGAGGAGATGAGTCATGTCCCACGCCCCCGATCACTTCGCCTGCTGGTTCGAGATCCCCGTCAGGGACATCGAGGCCGCGCGGGCGTTCTACGCCGACGTCTTCCGGATGGATCTGACGGTGGACGAGAGCGGCCCCAACCCGATGGTGGTCTTCCCGGTCAAGGATCCCGCCACCGGTGTCTCGGGACATCTCTATCCCGGCACGCCGTCGGAGAACGGACCGACGGTCCACCTCGTCGTGCCCGACAGCCTCGCGGCAGCGCGCGACAGGCTCGAGAAGGCCGGTGGCAAGGCGATCAGCCCGGAAATCGAGATCCCGTTCGGCACGTTCTTCTACGCGCAGGACCCCGACGGCAACTCGATCGGCCTGTTCGAGGCCAAATTCTGAGGAAGACCGACACGCGCTTTGGCCGGGCGGCGCACCGAACGTCGGGTGGCGATCCTCGCGACGCGGCACCTCGTCCGGCCCCGACCTTCCACGCCGGGTCCGCTCAGGCGACGGAGACGCGGCGCAGCTTGCGGTCGTCACAGACCTCTCGTTCCAGCCGTGCCATCTCGGCCTCGGCCTCCTGCATCGTGGTCACGATAGCGTCGGGTTCGGGCAGGCGCCGCAGGGCGTCCGTGTCCGACACGATCTGCCCCGACAGGATCAGCCGTGCGGCGGGGCGGGCCTGCCGCAAGGCCAGCATGAGGCGCCGGAGCGCGGCGAAGGAATGATCGCCGGAACAGCTCAGCCCGATCACCTCGCGGTCGTCCCGCACGAGGCGGGACATCATGTCCTCGTGGTCGAGACCGATCAGCAGGCTGACGTCCCAGGCGTGCCTGCGGAACAGGTCGGCGGCCATCATCACGCCCAGCGTGTGCTGCTCGCCTGGAACGGCGCAGAACACGGCGCCGCGGCTGCCGCCGCGCCGCGCGGCGCTTGCGGTGGGAATCCGTCGCAGCATCGACTGGATCCGCGCGGTGGCGAGCGCCACCTCGGTGAAGGGCAGGCGGTCGTCCTCCCACCATTCGCCGAGGCGGCGCGCCGCCGGGGCGAGGTGGTCGAGGCAGATCTCCTCGACCGTGAGCCCTGCATCGACCAGGTCCCGGATCATCTCGTCGGCGAGATCGGTGCCGTCATCGCAGAGGGCATTGGCCAGTGCGGTGGCAAGCGGATCCTTCAGACAGCGCCGCGCGGCCTCCGACACGCCGGACGCCGCGCGCTCTTCCCTCAGGCGGGCCATGGCGCGGGAGGCGAGGCCGGAGAGGCACTCCTCCGGCAGGGTGGACGAAACGCGTCTGGACGGCGCTACGGACGGGGCACATCGTGCATCGGAGTATCTGGCCACGGTCGTATGTCTTCCCTCTGATGCGCGCACCGCAGGACCGAGGCACGCACGCCGTGTTTGCTTGTGCATGGCATGGTACACCGAACAAGGTGTCAATCAAGGTTGACAATTTCTTTTTCATTACGAGAGGCAAACGCCAGAAATCCAAGGCGCTCTCCAGTTTTTTCCTTTCGCGTGGAATATTAATCGCCGCTGCGCGGCCTGTCCGATACCCGAATCACACGCAAGCGAAATGTCCAGTCAGCCTTACACGCCGAACGCCGAACGCCGAACGCCGAACGCCGAACGCCGAACGCCGAACGCCG
>CAZUVG010000492.1:0-2605 GCA_964623765.1 uncultured Roseicyclus sp. | reverse complement strand
ATCGTGCGGCCGAGCGGCTGCTCGGGATAGGCCTGTTCCTGCAGCCAGTCGAAGATGATGTCGTCCGGCGTATCGGCGGCCTGCCCGATCTCCTGCAGGATCACGCCGCGCTCCACCTCGATTTCGGCCGGGTCGAAGGCGGGATTGAGAACGATATCGGAGATCAGGTCCACCGCCAGCGCCGCGTCTTCCTTGAGCACGCGGGCGTAGTAGGCGGTGACCTCGCGGGAGGTGTAGGCGTTTATGTAGCCGCCCACGTCCTCGATCTCCTCGGCTATACGGAGCGCCGAGCGCCGCGCGGTCCCCTTGAAGGCCATGTGCTCGAGGAAATGCGCGATGCCGTTCTGCTCGGCCCGCTCGTGGCGCCCCCCCGCGCCGACCCAGAGGCCGATGGAGGCCGACTGAAGACCCGGCATGGGCTCGACCACGACGCGCAGACCGTTCGGCAGGGTGTGCAGTTCGACGCTCATGCGAAGGCGCCCTCCCCGATGCGGTCCTGGATGACCCGCTCGATGCCGGACAGGTCGTTCTCGACGCGCGTCACCCGCTCCGGGCGGTCGAAAAGATCGGCCATGCGCTGCGGCAGTGCGGGGCGGCGCCCGGTCGCGGCTTCCACGGCGTCGGGGAACTTCGCGGGATGCGCCGTGGCGAGGGTAACGAGCGGGGTTGCACCGGTGAAGCCCTGCGCGACGTGGACGCCGACGGCGGAATGCGGACAGAGAAGCTCGCCCATCTCGTCCCGCGCACGGGCGATCATGGCCGAGGTCTCCGCCTCGTCCGCGCGGCCCGACGCAAACTCGGCCCTGAGCGCCTGAAGCGCGCCCTGGCTGATGCGGAAGCCACCCGCCTTCAGCTCGTCCATGAGCTGCGCCACGGCCCGCCCGTCGCGCCCGTAGGCATCGAAGAGCGCGCGCTCGAAGTTGGACGAAACCTGGATGTCCATGGAGGGGCTGATCGTGGGCACGACGCCGTCGGGCGTGTAGTCGCCCGAGTTCAACGCGCGATGCAGGATGTCGTTGCGGTTGGTGGCCACGATCAGCTTCTCCACCGGCAGCCCCATGGCCCGCGCGACATGGCCCGCGTAGATGTCGCCGAAGTTTCCGGTTGGCACGCAGAAGCTTACGGCGCGGGCCGGCGCCCCGAGGCTGACGGCGGCGGTGAAATAGTAGACGACCTGCGCCAGCACCCGTGCCCAGTTGATCGAGTTCACGCCTGCAAGCCGCACCCGGTCGCGGAAGGTGAAGTCGTTGAACATGTCCTTCACACGGGCCTGGCAGTCGTCGAAATTGCCGTCGAGCGCCAGCGCGTGGACGTTGTCCTCGGCCACCGTCGTCATCTGTCGGCGCTGCACCTCCGAGACGCGGCCGTGCGGGAAGAGGATGAAGACCGACACCGCGTCGAGGCCGCGGAAGGCCTCCATCGCCGCCGAGCCGGTATCGCCGGAGGTCGCGCCCACGATCGTCACCCGCTGCCCCGCCCGCGTCAGCGCGGCCTCGAAGAGCTGGCCGATCAGCTGCATCGCGAAGTCCTTGAAGGCGAGCGTCGGCCCGTGGAAGAGTTCCAGCAGGAAGTGGTTCGGCTGCAGCTGCTTGAGCGGCGCGCGCGCGGCATGGCCGAAGCCCGCATAGGCCTTCGCGATAAGCTCTGCGAACTCGTCGTCGCCGAAGGCTTCCCCGATGAAGGGGCGCATGACGCGAAACGCGACCTCCTCGTAGGACAGCCCCGCGAGTGCGGCGATGTCGGCCTCGGACATCCGCGGGATCTCGGCAGGCACGTAAAGGCCCCCGTCCCGCGCGAGGCCGGTCAGCATCGCCTCCTCGAATGTGAGCGCAGGGGCGGCACCCCTTGTCGACACGTAGCGCATTGGCATCCTTCAGATGGTCCGACGCCTGATACGCCAGAGAAGGTAAAGTGTCATCCCCAACCAGATCGCCGCCAGCGAAAACCATGTCACGGCATATTCAAGGTGATCGTTCGGTATGTGGCTCGTGTCGACCGGCAGGGGCGCGACGGGTGTATCGTCCACGGACATGTCGCGCGCGATCACGAGAAACGGCTCGGCATCGAGCCGCTGCGCCAGCGCCTCCACGTCGCGCGCGTACCAGATGTTTCGTGCAAGGTCGTTTTCCGGCGTGAAGCCGTCGATCTCCTCGGGCCAGTGAAGGTTGCCCGTCACCCGGACCTCCCCCGCGTGCACAGGCGGCCGCCCCTCGGTCGGCATGAAGCCGCGATCGACCAGCAGCCGCCTGTCGCCGGTGTCGAGCGCCGAGATCACGCGGTAGCCCGCGCCCTGGCTCCGCTGGCTGACGAGCACCCGGACATGGTCCTCGCCGAGCCGCCCGGTCGCCTCGACCGGAAGGAAGGTGTGCGCCTCGGGGTCGGGCGACTCGGGCACCGCGACGGGCGGGGCCGCGATCTCCGCCTCGATCTCGGCGAGAACCGCTTCCTTCCACGCAAGCCGCTGCACCTGCCAGACGCCCAGAGCGAGCAGGATGGCCGTGCCGCCGATCCCGAAGACGAGGGGCCAGATCATGCGTCGGAACATGTTTCCTCCGAAAGCGAAGGGCCCGCCTCGCGGCGGGCCCGGACAACCATCCTCCCCTTC
>CAZUVG010000491.1:0-2607 GCA_964623765.1 uncultured Roseicyclus sp. | reverse complement strand
GAAGGACAAGCTCGGCAACCGCGCCAACGCCTCGGCCGAGATCGAGTATCACGGGGCCGTGGCCTTCCTCGTGGGCGAGGAGGGGCAGGGCGTGCGCGCGATCCTGCGGATGGTGCATCACACCCGCCTCGACACCGCCGTGGCGCCCGCCGGCCTCATGCGCGCGGCTCTCGATCACCTTGAGCACTGGGTTGCGCACAGGACGGTTTTCCAGCGCCGTCTCGTCGATCAGCCGCTGATGCGCAGCCTGATGGCCGACCTCGCGCTCGACTGGGAGGGGGCGACGGCGCTCGGCCTCCATGTCGCGCGCAGCTTCGACGATCCCTCCCGCGCGCCCTTCGCCCGGCTCGCCGTGGCGCTCGGGAAGTATCTCAACAACAAGCTCACCCCCCGCGTGATCGCCGAGGCGATGGAGGGCCTCGGCGGCATGGGCTACGTCGAGGACACGCCCCTGCCGATGCTCTACCGCGAGGCGCCGCTCAACGGCATCTGGGAGGGTTCGGGCAACGTCATCTGTCTCGATATCCTGCGCACGCTCGCGAAGGAGCCGGAGGCGGGCGCGCAGCTCATGGCCGATCTCGATGCGGCGCGCGGGGCAGACCGCCGCTACGACGCTGCGCTCGACGCCCATCTGGCGCGCTGGCCGGGGCTGCCCGAAGAGACGGAGGCGCGCTGGTTCGCCGAGCGCGCGGCGCTCCTCCTGACGGCATCCGTCCTGATCCGGCAGGCACCTGCTGCGGTCGCGGATGCCTTCGTCGCCACGCGGCTGTCGGGCCAGCGCGGCCTTGTCGCCGGGAGCCTCGCGGTCGAGACCGCGCCGCTTCTGCAGCGGATCTCGCCGGACCTCAGGTGATCGACGCGCGGTAGATCGAGTCGATCGTCGCGGCGATCGTTTCGTTGAATTCGTCGTCCGACTGCTGCGCCGACAGCCCCTCGGTCAGCGCGCGGCTGAAGCTCGCGATCATGCCGTGGTTCTGGGCAAGCTTCTCGTTCGCCTCGTCGCGCGAGTAGCCTCCAGACAGCGCCACGACCCGCAGCACCTTGGGATGCTCGATCAGCGGCCGGTAGAGGTTTGCCTGCGTCGGGATCGAGAGCTTCAGCATGATCTCCCGGTCCAGCCCGTCGAGATGCTTCTGGATCGACGCGAGCAGCAGATCCTCCGCCGCCGCCTTGTCGTCGATCGAGATCGTGACCTCGGGTTCCAGGATCGGCACCAGGCCCTTGTCGAGCACCTGCCGCCCGATCTCGAACTGCTGCGCCACGATGGCCTCGATGCCTTGCGGGTTCGCCGCCGAGATGACCGAGCGCTCCTTCGTGCCGAAGATGCCGTGCGCCACCGCGCGGTCGAGCAGGTCGTCGAGGCCCGGGATCGGCTTCATCACCTGAACGCCGTCCGTCTCGTCGGCGAGCCCCTTGTCGATCTTGAGGAAAGGCACGACGCCGCGCTCCTCCCAGAGAAACTTCGCCGACGGCTTGCCCCCCATCTCCCGGTCCATGGTCTTCTCGAACAGGATGGCGCCGATCACCTTCCCGCCGGTGAAGGCTGGCGCGGTCGCTATCCGGGTCCGCATCTGGTGGATCAGGTCGAACATCTCGTCCTCGGAGGAATAGGAATCCTCCCCGACCCCGTAGAGCCTGAGCGCCTTGGGCGTCGAGCCGCCCGACTGATCCAGCGCCGCGATGAAGCCCTGTCCGGTCTTCATCTTCTCACGCATCGTTTCCTGGTCCATCGAAAACCTCGTTCGTTCGCTCTTCTGCCCTTGGCCCGGAGGATTAGGCGCGGGTGCGCGTCCTGTCCATCATGGTGGCGCAAACATGCAGCCTCCGTTCAGGAGGCCTGCTCCAGCGCGGCCACGCCCGGGAGCGTCTTTCCCTCCATCCATTCGAGGAACGCCCCGCCCGCTGTCGAGACGTAGCTGAACCGCTCCGCCGCGCCCGCCCGGTTGAGCGCGGCAACCGTGTCGCCCCCGCCCGCGACCGAGACCAGCTGCCCCGCCGCGCTGCGCGTCGCGGCATGCTCGGCCGCCGCATTGGTGGCCGCGTCGAAGGGCGGGATCTCGAAGGCGCCGAGAGGGCCGTTCCAGATCAGCGTGCGCGCCCTGTCGATCGCCTCGCGCACCCGCGCGACGCTCTCGGGACCGGCGTCCAGGATCATCGTGCCCTCGGGCACGGTGGTCGCGGGGACGGTCTCGGCCTCGGCGCCGGCCTCGAACTCGCGCGCCACGATGACGTCGGTCGGCAGGATGATCTCGCAGCCCGTCGTCTCCGCCTCGGCGAGGATCTCGCGCGCGGTCTCGCCGAGATCGTGCTCGCAAAGCGACCTCGCCACGTCGGTCCCCTGCGCGGCGAGGAAGGTGTTGGCCATGCCGCCGCCGATCACCAGCATGTCTACCTTCCGGGTCAGGTTCGACAGAAGGTCGAGCTTGGTTGACACTTTCGCTCCGCCCACCACGGCGAGAACCGGCCGCTCGGGATCGCCGAGCGCGGCCTCGAGCGCCTTCAGCTCCGCCTCCATCAGCCGTCCCGCGCAGGCGGGCAGGAGGTGCGCGATCGCGGCGGTCGAGGCATGGGCCCTGTGCGCGGCCGAGAACGCGTCGTTGACATAGA
>CAZUVG010000490.1:0-2610 GCA_964623765.1 uncultured Roseicyclus sp. | reverse complement strand
GAAATCGAAGCTCTGTCCCTCGCGGATGTTGAAGGTCACGAAATAGGCGTCGCGGGCGCGGGACAGTTCGGACGTCACCGAGAGGATCTGGAAATCGACGTATCCGCGATCCTGGTAGAAGTCTGTCAGAAGCTGCCGGTCGAGCGCGATCCGGTCCTCGATGAAGGTGTCGGAGCGAATCAGGAGCGAGAAGAGCCCGGCCTGCGTGCTCTCGAGAACGCGGCGCAGGCGGCGATCGGAGTAGGCGCGGTTGCCGACGAAGGCGATGCGCTGGGTCTCGACCACGCGCCCCTCGGCGATCTCGAACACGAGATCCACGCGGTTCTCGTCGCGGCGAATGATGACGGGGTTGACCGTGGCCGTCAGCCGGCCGGACACGCGGTAGGCTTCGGCGATGGCCGCCGCGTCGGCCTCAGCCGTGGCCGGGGAGTAGACACGGCGCGGCTGCGACTGGATGAGCGTCACGAGGTCGTCGTCGTCCAGCCGCGCGTTGCCCTCGAAGGCGATCCGGTTGACGGTGGGATATTCCTGCACCCGGATGACCAGCGTACCGCCCCGCGGCACGATCTCGACGGTTTCGAACAGGCCCGATCCCTGCAGGTTCTGCAGCGCCTCGTTCACCTGCCCGGCCGAGACCGTCTGTCCGGGGGCGATGTCGGCATAGGCGAGAATCGTTTCGTCCGAGAGTCGCTGGTTGCCCTCGACCACGTAGCTGGAGAAACGGAAGGCCTGCGCCTCGACACGGGGCACTGCGGCGACCAGGAACGCGGCGGAAATCGTGGCGGTCACAAGGACTTGCAGGGGCAATGCCAGTGCAGCGAACAGGACCGCGGACGACACGCGGAGATGCCGGTTCATCGATTCCAACCCCTTGGTTTCCTTGCAGACAGGTCTTGGGTATCGGAGGCATCTGGGGTTGTCAAAACGATGATGCACAGGATGTGGACATCCCTGCCCGATTTGCAGCACCTGTGTCGAATCCGATACGTTGCCGAAAAAGTCGTGGCGACCGGGTCGGGCTGGCCGTCTGCCTCGCCCGGGGCCGCCTGCCGCCACGCCGGGCGTTTCCGTCGGATGCGGCGAGCGCGGGGACGGGTCGCCTAGAAGGCCGGGATCAGCGAGACGAGCCAGCCTGCGAGCGTAAGCGAGGCCACGATGAGAACGGGCACCAGCAGGCGGTCCGTGTTCACGGAGACGACAAATGACAGGCCGCGATAGCTCTGGGTGAGGAACTTCATCTCGGGCTCCGGATCGTTCGGGCCGCAGCCCGTCGGACGCATAAGACGATGGCCCCGGAATATGGCGGTATTGGGACTTGCCGGCGGCGATTCCATGCGACCGGCGTCAGGGGCAGAAGATGTCGTTCGTGAGTGCGAAGAGCATCAGCGACAGCAGGAGCGTGAGACCTACCGTCATGAAGATCTGCAGCGCGCGGTCCGACGGCGGCTTGCCCGCCACGGCCTCGTAGGCGTGGAACAGCAGGTGCCCGCCGTCGAGCACCGGGATCGGGAAAAGATTCAGGAGCCCCACGGCGGTCGAGAGGATGGCGATGAAGCGGATGAAATCGTCGATCCCCTGGCTCGCCGCGGCGCCGCTCGTCTCGGCGATGCCGATCGGACCCTGCAGGTTGCATGACGAGATCGCCCCCGTGATCATGTGCCACAGCCCCGACAGCGAGGAGCGGATGACGAAGGCCACCTGCTCCACCCCGGCCCAGAGCGCGGCCGCCGGACCGACCCGGACCGTATCGGGGTCGAAGATCAGCCCGCCGGTGATGCCTATGAGCCAGCGCGTCTCGAAGCCGCCCTCCGGCAACGGAAGGTCCGTGCGCCGAGGGCTGAGCGTGATTTCCAGCGTCTCGCCCGCGCGCCAGACCGTCAGCGACAGCGGCTCCCCCGCGCTCGCGTCCACGGCATCGCGCAGTTGCGAGAAGGCGCTGATCGGCTCGCCGTCCACCGAGCGGATCACGTCGCCCTCCTCGAGCCCCGCGGCGATGGCGGCGGATTGGGGCGCCACCGACTGGACGATGGGCAGGAGGGGAAACGAGGCCTCGACCTCCATCGCGGTCCCGTCCCGCTCGATGTCGTAGGTGGCGGTCGGCGCAGGATCCAGTTCGCGTGCCACCGTGTAGACGTCGCCGAGCGAGCCGACAGGCTCTCCCTCGATCGCGGTGATGAGATCGCCCTCCTGCAGCGTCGGCATGTCGGCGGGGAGTGCCGCGGGCGCGCCCACCACGGGCGCCTCGGCCGGGCGGCCCGAGATCATGAGGACGGCCGCGAAGATCAGGATCGACAGGATGAAGTTGAAGACCGGCCCCGCCGCCACCGTCGCCGAGCGCGCCCAGAGCGGCGCGCCATGCATCGACCGGCGCCGTTCGGAGACGTCGAGCGCGTCGAGCGCCGCGCCGTCCTTGCCGCTGGCCGCGTCCGAGTCGCCGAGGAATTTCACGTAGCCGCCGAAGGGCAGCGCCGCGATCTGCCAGCGCGTGCCGTGCCGGTCGGTGCGGGAGAACAGGACCGGGCCGAAGCCGATGGAGAAGACCTCGGCATGGATGCCCGACCAGCGGCCGACGATGTAATGGCCGTATTCGTGGATCGCCACGATGATCGA
>CAZUVG010000489.1:0-2622 GCA_964623765.1 uncultured Roseicyclus sp. | reverse complement strand
CGGCAGGTGGACCGGCCCTCGGTTCAGGGCGCGCTGGAGGCGGCGCTGGCGCGGCTGGAGGCGGACGTGCCCTCGGTGGCTGCCGCGGGGAGGACGGACGCCGGCGTTCACGCCACGGGGCAGGTGGCGCAGGCCGATCTGGAGAAGGACTGGGACCCGTTCCGTCTTGCCGAGGCGCTGAACTGGCACCTGAAGCCGGCCCCGGTTGCCGTGGTGGCCTGCGCACGGACGGCGGGCGACTGGCACGCGCGCTTTTCGGCGGTGGAGCGGCGCTATACCTACCGCGTGATCTGCCGCAGGGCGCCGCTGGTGCATGATGCCGGCCGCGCTTGGGCCGTCCGGGGAGCGCTCGATGCCGGGGCGATGCGGGCGGGCGCCGCGCACCTTCTCGGGCGGCACGACTTCACCACGTTCCGCGCCGCGATCTGCCAGGCGAAGAGCCCGGTGAAGACGCTCGACCGGCTCGAGGTGGAGACCGTCGCGCTGCCCAACGGCACGGAAACGAGGTTCCACCTCTCCGCGCGGTCCTTCCTGCACAACCAGGTCCGCTCCATCGTCGGCACGCTGGAGCGGGTGGGGGCGGGCGCATGGCCGCCCGGCCGGGTGGGTGAGGCGCTGCAGGCGCGCGACCGCGCCGCCTGCGGGCCGGTGGCGCCGCCCGACGGGCTGTTCCTGACCGGGGTAGGCTATCCCGAGAACCCTTTCGCGAACGGATGGAGGGAGCATGGGTCCTGACGCGCCCATCGTGAAGGAGGTGCTGCTGCTCGGCGGCGGTCATGCCCACGCGCTCGTCCTGCGGCGCTGGGGGATGCGGCCCGTGCCGGGCGCGCGGCTGACGCTCGTCAACCCGGGCGCCACGGCGCCCTACACGGGGATGCTTCCGGGTCACGTGGCCGGGCATTACGACCGGGAGGAGCTCGACATCGACCTCGTCCGGCTGGCGCGCTTCGCCGGGGCACGCTTCGTCGAGGGACGGGCCGTGGCGCTCGAGCCGGGCGCGCGGGAGGTGACCCTCTCTTCCGGTCGGCGGCTGCCCTACGACATCCTGTCGCTGGACGTGGGCATCACGTCGGACATGCCGCGGCTGCCCGGCTTTGCCGAGCACGGCGTGGCTGCCAAACCTCTCGGCCGTTTCGCCGATCGCTGGGCAGGGGTGGTGGCCGAAAGCGGCCGCATCTCGGTCGCGGTGATCGGCGGCGG
The DNA here is from genome assembly GCA_964623765.1 of uncultured Roseicyclus sp. Taxonomy (GTDB): domain Bacteria; phylum Pseudomonadota; class Alphaproteobacteria; order Rhodobacterales; family Rhodobacteraceae; genus Roseibacterium. Next base: position 1,422 of record CAZUVG010000489.1, on the reverse strand, counting down.
CGTTGCGGGGGTGGAGCTTGCCATGGCCTGCGCACACCGGCTGCGGGGGCTCGGGCGGGAGGCCGGGATTACCGTGATCGACCGGGGCCGACTCCTCGACGGCTTCGCGCCGCGCGCGCGGCGTCGGCTGCTGGATGCGCTCGACGGATGGGGGATCGCGCGGGTCGAGGGCGACGCGCCGGTGGAGGTGACGGCCAGCGCCGTGCGGCTGGAAAGCGGGCGCGAGGTGGCGGCGGATCTCGCCATCGGCGCCGCGGGCGCGCGGCCGCAGGACTGGCTCGGCGACACCGGGCTCGAGACGAGGAACGGGTTCGTCGTGACAGACCGTTACCTGCGCTCGGTCTCCGACCCTGCCATCTACGCCGTCGGCGACTGCGCCCATTTCGGCGAAGCGCCGCGACCCAAGGCAGGGGTCTACGCGGTTCGCGCGGCACCCGTCCTTGCCTACAACCTCGCGGCCGATCTCACCGGGCGGCAGCGGCAGGCGTTCCGGCCGCAGCGCGATTACCTGAAACTCGTCTCGCTGGGCGCGAAGTCCGCGGTGGCGGAGCGGTCGGGCTTCGCGCTGGCCGGGCCCGCGCTCTGGCGCTGGAAGGACGCGATCGACCGACGTTTCATGGACCGCTTTCGCGACCTGCCCGCGATGGCGGCGCCACCGGTGCCCGCCGGCGCGGCGCGCGGCGTGGCGGCCGAGCTTTCCGGCCCCGCGCCCTGCGGCGGCTGCGGCGCGAAGCTCGGGGTGGGCGCGCTTTCGGGCGTGATCGCGGGGCTGCCCGGCTCGGCGCGCGACGATGCCGAGCGGCTGCGGGGGGATGACGCTGCAGTGCTGCGGTTCGGCACCCTGCAGCAGGTCGTGTCGACCGACCACTTGCGCGCTTTCGCCGGTGATCCGGCGCTCTTGGCGCGGGTGGCGGCGGTCCACGCGCTGGGCGACGTCTGGGCCATGGGCGCTGCGCCGCAATCGGCGCTGGCCACCGTGATCCTGCCGCGGATGGCGGCGCGGCTGCAGGGGGCGTGGCTGGAAGAGGTCATGAGCGCGGCGGCGGAGGTCTTCGCGGCGGAGGGGGCGGCAGTTCTTGGCGGACATTCCTCCATGGGGGCGGAACTCACCGTCGGCTTCACGGTGACGGGCCTCTGCGAGCGCGACCCGGTCACGCTGGCAGGCGCGCGCCCCGGGGACGCGCTGGTGCTGACCAAGGCGCTCGGGACCGGGGTGGTTCTGGCCGCCGAGATGCAGGCCCGGGCCCGGGGGCAGGACGTGCTGGCGGCCTGGGAGGCCATGGCGCAGCCGCAGGGTTGTGCTGCGCGCGTGCTCGCCCCGGTCGCGCACGCGATGACGGACGTGACGGGCTTCGGGCTCGCCGGGCACCTTCGCAACATCTGCACGGCCTCGGGCGTGGGCGCCGTGGTTGCACTCGAGGC
>CAZUVG010000488.1:0-2626 GCA_964623765.1 uncultured Roseicyclus sp. | reverse complement strand
TCTGCGCCCTCGTCGCTGGCCGATGCCGCCCCGGACGGGTCCACCCCGACCACGACGCGCGATAGGTCGTGAATGTCGGCCATCGGCTTGAACATCTCGGCGGTCCAAAGCGCGCCGGCTACGTCGTCCAGCAGTTCCGCGAACAGCTCTTGCCGTCCAAGGCGCGTGCCTTCGTATCGCTCGCGGATACCTTCCAGAAACGACGGCGCCAAGTTCGCGGCGTTGTCGAATGTCGAGCCCGCCGTGGCCACTGACCGGCGGTCCTTGAGTAGTTCGCGCAGGAGCCTCGATGGCTTCGGCGTCGTCGTGACCATGACCTGCGGATGCTCGCCCAATCGCAAACCGAACATCAGCATGTCCCAGGTTGCCCGGCGGTGGCGCTCTTGCAGTTCTCGGTTCTGGCCCTTGCCCCACGCGGCCAACTCGTCGCACCACGCCGCGTCATGCTGCGGCCCGCGAAGCCGCTCGGCTTCCTCTGCCGAGAACAGCGCCGCTTGCGCGCCGTTTTCCCATGTCACCCGCCGCTTGGACGGCTCATAGAGTGGCCGGCCCATGTGGTTGCCGCGAAGGTCCTTGTCCTTCTCCCAGCAGACCGACAGGAGGCCGCTTTCGCCTTCCACCATCACGTCGCGAGCGTCGGCGGCCGTGGGGGCCACAAGCGCCACACGCCGGCACCCATCCCTTACCTTACTGCGGACCCATTCAGCGCCTGAGCGCGTCTTTCCTGCGCCCCGGCCAGCGACGTAGAGCCATTGCATCCAGTCGCCCGGCGGGGGCAGTTGCGACGGTCGCGCCCATGCCTGCCAATCCCACAGCAGTTCCTCAGCCTGCGCCTCCGTCAGACTCGCCAGGATCGCCTTCTGCGCTGCCGGCGGTTGCGAGGCGAGCGAGGCGATCAGCGAGGATGTCCCGTGCACTCACGTCCTCCGTCTGGACCGGCCCGCCGTCCGGGCCGGTGATCTCGTGCCGGTCAGTCTCGCGCCACTGCGCCCGCGTCTTCAGCCAGAAGATCGCCGCCGTGACGCTCGGCCCGCTTATCTTCTGGTCCGTGGCCTTGCGATACAGCGTTTCCGCCACCTTGGCGTTTGCCTTGGCCGTCGCGGTTGCCAGTTCGTCGGCATAGTATTTGCGGAGCGTCGGCTCGCTGATGCCTATGACGGCCGCGATGTCGGGGCGCGGGATGCCATAGGCCGCCATGCTTTCGACCGTCTTGCGGTCGCGGTCGGTGGGCTCGTGCGGGGCTTGGGGCATTACTCAGCCGCCATGTTTGGAGCGTGCGGGTCGGTGTCGCACCGCCGCCCGGCCGGCTGGTCGCCGCCGGTCGCCTGCTTCGCACGCTTGGGGTAGGGTTTCGCCAATGGCGCGATCTGCGCGCGCATCTCGGCGTCTAGAGGCATGAGGTATTTGTGCTTGTCGCCAGCAGTAACCTTTTGAAGCCCAGCACGCGATTTTAACTTTCCCGCTCGGATGAACGTTTGAATTTGCATCGAATGCACAACGCGCCCGTTGAGCATGTATTGAGTTGCGCCTTCCGACGTGCCGCAGAAAATCCAGTTTCCAGCCTGATAGATTCCGCCGTGATGTCCTTGCGCTGTGTCCGCGTAAGACACGACGAGGCGAAGCCCCGGATTCGCACTTGCTAACTTCCGCAGCGCCAGCGAAACGATCCGAGACACGGGCGTGTCGTGATTTGAAAGTGCGACCCTAACAAGCTCGCAGCATTGCGGCTGCGCTAGGCCAAACGGCTTCCCTATGTTGTTGTTCGCCCCGTAGGCGAAGATTACCACGCCGACAAATCGGCCTCGTTCCCACGCGCCAACCTTCACAGTCTTCCCGACCGGCAGGCTCTTGCTATAGTGCCAGTTCTCACACGCATACTTAGCCGCCGCGTGTGTGGCCCAGTCTATGCGCAGATCAGCCTTGGCCATGGTCACGCGCGTCGAATTGCTCGCCGCAGTTTGGGCACTTCACCATCTTTGGGGCGAGTTGATCGAGGCGGCCCTGATCGTCCTCCGTGCCCGGCGCGAAATCCGGCTCATCGAAAAGCGCCGTCATCTCCTCAAGGCCAAAGCCAGTCAACGTCAGGTCAAACCCCACGCCGTCAATCTCCTGCAGCTCGACCTTGAGCGTGTCCATCTCCCACCCGGCGTTGATCGCTAGCTTGTTGTCTGCGATGATGTAGGCTCGCTTCTGCGCCTCGGTCCAGCCCGCAGCCGTCATGGTCGGGACTTCCTCGATGCCGAGCCGCTGCGCCGCCATGATGCGCCCGTGCCCCGCGATAATGCCGCCGGCTTCGTCCACCAGGACGGGCACCGTCCAGCCCCACTCACGGATCGAGGCCGCGATCTGCGCCACCTGCTCGTCGCTGTGGGTCCGGGCGTTGCGGGCGTAGGGCACGAGGTCTTTCACCTTGCGCCGCTCCACCTTATCGGCAGGCCAGTCAGCCATCAGACCCCCTTTATACCCGAAAACATTGCTCACACGCCCCGTCTGTGGTGCCCGCATCCGCCCTTCGCCGCTACAATGCCGAGTGCGTCCTCACTCGCGCCCGGCACGGCGTTGACGCCCGGAGGCGCAGGGTGGTGTTGAGGGGTGCGGGTCGGCCCCGTGGTTGAGATGCCGGGCA
>CAZUVG010000487.1:0-2646 GCA_964623765.1 uncultured Roseicyclus sp. | reverse complement strand
CCGAAACATGTCGAACAGATCACCGCGCTGGCGGAAGAAGGTGCCTATGACGGCGTCGTCTTCCACCGGGTGATCGACGGGTTCATGGCCCAGACCGGCGACGTGCAGTTCGGCCGGATCGGCGGCGACATGGCGATGGCCGGGCGCGGCGGCTCGGACCGGCCCGACCTGCCGGCGGAATTCTCCGACCTGCCGTTCGAGCGCGGCGTGCTCGGCATGGCCCGCTCGCAGAGCCCCGACAGCGCCAATTCGCAGTTCTTCATCATGTTCGCCCCCGCCCCGCACCTCAACGGCCAGTACACCGTGGTCGGGCGCGTGGTGGAAGGGATGGACGTCGTCGACGCGATCAAGCGCGGCGCGGGCCGCAACGGTGCCGTGATCGGCCAGCCGGACGTGATGCAAGCCGTCCGGGTGATCGACCAGCCCGAGAGCTGAGTGCAGGGCGGGGCAGGGGGGATGCGCCTCTACGCCCCGCTCGACACGCCGAAACCCCTCGCCCCCGACCTGTGGATCGTGGACGGCCCCGCGATCCGCTTCTACGGGCTGCCCTTCTCCACCCGCGCGACGCTCGTGCGCCTGCCCTCGGGCGCGCTCTGGGTGCACTCGCCCACCCGGCTCGCGGACGGCCTGCGGGCGGAGGTGGACGCGCTCGGCCCCGTCGCCCACCTGATCGCGCCGAACTGGATCCACTACGCCTGGGTGGCCGAGTGGCAGGCCGCCTATCCGGACGCCCGCGTCTGGGCCGCCCCGGGCGTCGCCGCGCACGGCTCCGCCTTCGCCGCCGATGCCGCGCTCACCTGCGCCGCGCCGCCCGACTGGGCCGGGACCCTCGACCAGGAGATCGTCGGCGGCAGCAAGATCCACCGCGAGGCGGTGTTCTTCCACCGCCCCTCGCGAACGCTGATCCTCACCGACCTGATCGAGAATTTCGAGCCCGCGCGCCTGCCGCTCTGGATGCGACCGCTCGTCCGCCTCGCCGGCATCGCGGCGCCGCGCGGGCGCATGCCGCCCGACATGCGCGCCACCTTCCGCGACCGGCGCGCCTTGCGCGCCTCGGTGGAGCGAATGATCGGCTGGGCGCCCGACCGCATCGTCCTCGCCCACGGCGCGCTGTTCGAGACCGGGGCCACCGCCGAGCTCCGCCGCGCCTTCGCCTTCGCCCTGCGCTGACGGGCCTCAGGCCGCCGCGCCGTCCCGCAGATCGAGCTCGAAGAAGCGCAGATAGGGCTGCAGCGCGGGATACGCGTCGTGGTAGGGCGCCACCTCGCGGAAGCCCAGCGCGCGGTAGAGCGCCACCGCCTCGTGGAGCGGCCCCCCGGTGTCGAGCCGCACACGCTCCGCATAGCTCAGGCCGCTGCGGCCCGACACCTGCCACAGCCCGGAAATCCCGGGCCGCGCGCTCAACACGTCCGGGGCGCTGGCGCCGTAATGGCGGTCGAGCTCCTCCTGCGTGACAGGGCGTGGGCCGATGACGCTCATGTCGCCCTTCAGCACGTTGAAGAACTGCGGCACCTCGTCGAGGCTGGTCTTTCGCAAGACGGTGCCGATGCCCGCGATGATGCGCGGGTCGTTCCTCAGCTTGGCTTCAGCGGCGTATTCCCTTGCCGCCGTCGGGTCGCAGGCCAGCAACGCGCGCAGCCTCGCGTCACTGTCCGCATGCATCGTCCGGAACTTGATGCAGCCGAATTGACGGCCTTCGCACCCGATCCTGCGGTGGACATAAAAGGCTGGTCCTGGACTGTTCATCTTTATTAACAGAAATATGATGAACATTAACGGTGCAGAGGCGGCTATGGCGAAAATTGAGAAGCCAATATCAAAGCCACGTTTGAGGGCGCCGCCCACCGGGTATGTATTTGACCCAGAATGAGAAAATGGAGCGATATCCGGGAGTGTGAGCATGAGTTCCGACCGGGTCCGACTAAAAGGTTAAATTCTCCCGCTCGCTATCCCCAATTCGATTAAACTTCCGGATCGATTAAGGAAGGGTTAATTGGGGAAAATACATTCCGTGGCGGATTGAAGTAGCGCAACGGTTGATCGCATTGTGAGCGATCACTGCCCTTTATGCGCAGCGAAATGCGCACATCGCGTCAAGCGCACAGGTCATCCCTGTTCCATGCGGCCCGGTCGCATGTCGGCCGGATGTTGCACCCGGTTTACGTTAAATTAACCAAGCTCTTGCCTCATGAAGCCGCCGGGGCCGCGCGGTGTGGCCACCGGTCTCGACCCGGGAGGCGGACGGAGCGTTGTCCCGCACAAGACGAGAGGGCGGGTCCGCCTCGGGATCGTCGCATCCATTCCGGTAAGCGCCCGGCCCTCTCGTCACCCGGAACTGCAACGCAAGGAGGCGCGGTGCATTCGATCTTCGCGGATATCGAACGGCATGGCGACCGCACCTGCCTCGTCGAAGGCACCCGGCGCTGGAGCTATGCCGAGGCGGCGGCGGTGGCCGATGCGCTCTTTGCCGATACGGACCTGCCAAAGACGGGCCTTGCCTTCGTCCACGGGCATATGACGGCCCACGCGATCCTCGCTTATATCGGCGCGGTTCGGCGCGGCTACACGGTGCATCTGCTCGACCCCGCCAGGGACGAGGCCAATGCGCGGCTGATCGCGCGCTACCGTCCCGACCTGGTGATCGAC
>CAZUVG010000486.1:0-2653 GCA_964623765.1 uncultured Roseicyclus sp. | reverse complement strand
CGGACGATGGCCTGGGCCAGAACTGTCGCGGTGGTCGTGCCGTCGCCGGCCTCGTCATTGGTGCGCGAGGCCACTTCCTTGACCATCTGCGCGCCCATGTTCTCGAACTTGTCCTCGAGCTCGATCTCCTTCGCGACCGTGACACCGTCCTTGGTGATCCGGGGCGCGCCGAAGCTCTTCTCGATGACGACGTTGCGGCCTTTCGGGCCGAGCGTGACCTTCACCGCGTCGGCGAGGATATTGACGCCGCGCAGCATGCGATTGCGGGCATCGGTATCGAAGCGTACGTCTTTGGCAGACATCTTTGATAGCTCCCTTCCTTGGGGTTATCCTGAATTTTCCGGGTCCGGCGTGCCGATCAGGCGGCCTTGGCGGCCTTCTCGTCGGTCATGATGCCAAGGATGTCCGACTCCTTCATGATGAGGAGTTCCTCACCGTCGATCGTGACCTCGGTGCCCGACCACTTGCCGAACAGGATGCGGTCGCCGGGCTTCACGGCCATCTCGATCAGCTCGCCGGAATCCTTGCGGGCGCCTTCGCCGCAGGCGATCACTTCACCCTCGGCAGGCTTTTCCTTGGCGCTGTCGGGGATGATCAGACCGCCCTTGGTCTTCTCGTCGGATTCGACACGGCGGACCAGAACACGGTCGTGCAGCGGTTTGAATGCCATCTCTCGAACTCTCCTCTCGGGTTCGGTTGTCTCCCTTTAGCACTCGGTCTCGATGAGTGCTAACGGCGCGGAGATAGGGAGGGCGTGACAGCCTGTCAACGGGTCGCCATCGGAAAAATCGACGTGCCCTCCGCACGGCAGTGCAGGGCATCAGTCGACCCTGGACGTCGTCGGGGCACGTCTGGCGGAACGGGGTCCGCAGCCGCACGACGGGCAGGCCCGGGAAAGCTGCGCGCACCCGTCCATCGTCGATGCACTTCTCACGGTATCGCGGGATCCTTTCAGGCCGCCGCCGCCACGCCAAGGCATCCTGCACGCGCACCGCCGACCCCGTGACAACCTGCAACAGCCCGGATAAGAAGCCGGCAAACGCATCGATCCATTTCCGCGAGACAGACACATGACCACCCTCGTATTCGGACACAAGTCGCCCGATACCGATTCCACCGGCTCGCCCATCATCTGGGCATGGTATCTCAACGAGATCGCCGGCCAGACGGCCGAGCCCGTGCTGCTGGGCGAGCCCAACACCGAGGCCGCCTTCGTGCTGGAGCGCTGGAGCCTCGAGAAGCCGCGCATCGTCGACGGCGTCGATGCCGGGCAGGAGGTCGTCATCCTCGACACCAACAACCCCGCCGAACTGCCCGAGGACATCAATTCGGCCGATATCCGCGCGATCATCGACCACCACAAGCTCGTGGGCGGGCTGGAAACGAAGGGCCCCATCGAGATACGGATCGAGCCGCTCGCCTGCACCGCTACCATCCTGCACAAGATGATGGGCAAGGACCTTGTCCGGGCGCCCGAGGGCATCAAGGGCGCGATGCTGTCCTGCATCCTTTCCGACACGCTCGAGTTCCGCTCGCCCACCACCACGCAGGAGGACCGCGCCATCGCCGAGGCGCTGGCCGAGGAGCTCGGCATCTCCATCCCAGGCTATGCCGCCGAGATGTTTGCCGCGAAGTCCGACGTCTCCGCCTTCTCCGACGCCGAGCTTCTGCGGATGGATTCGAAATCCTACGAGGTGGGCGGCACGAAGTTCCGCGTGAGCGTGCTCGAGACGACGAGCCCCGCCGCGGTGCTCGACCGCAAGGACGCGCTCATGGCGGAGATGCCGAAGGTCGCCGAAGAGGACGGCGTGGACCAGGTGCTTCTCTTCATCGTGGACATCCTGGAAGAGGAAGCCACGCTATTGGTGCCGAACGAGCTGGTGAAGCGCGTGGCCGAGAAGAGCTTCGGCGCGACGGTCGCGGGCGACACGGTGGTGCTGCCCGGCGTCATGAGCCGCAAGAAGCAGATCATCCCGAACCTCGCCGTCTGAGGCGGCGCGGCGGAAGCGCCGCGAGCGGGGCGCCGCGCGGCGCCCGGTTCCGCGGGAGCGCAAGGGCGGAGACCATGACACGGATCATCGAATCGCTCGACGAGGTCTCCGGGCGCTACCGCGCCGCCTTCGTCGATCTCTGGGGCTGCGTGCATGACGGGGTGCGCGCCCTGCCCGAGGCGGTGGAGGCGCTTCGCCGCTACCGCGCCGCGGGCGGCGTCGTCGTGCTGGTGACCAACTCGCCCAAGCCCCGGCTGGGCGTGGAGGCGCAGCTCGACCGCTTCGGCGTGCCGCGCGACGCCTGGGACGGCATCGCCACCTCCGGCGACAGCGCGCGCGCCGCCATGTTCCGAAGCGTCGTAGGCCGCAAGGTCTTCTTCATGGGGGACGATCGCGACCTGGGATTCTTCGAGCCGCTCGCGGTGATCGAGGAGCCGGTGGAAATCGCGCGCGTGCCGCTGGCGGAGGCGGAAGGGGTCGTCTGCACCGGCCCCTTCGACCCGATGGCCGATCCCGAGACGCTGCGTCCGCAGCTTCTCTACGCGAAGCAGAAGGGATTGAAGCTGCTCTGCGCCAATCCCGACATCGTGGTGGACCGCGGCGAGCGCCGCGAGTGGTGCGCGGGCGCGGTGGCCGCGCTCTACACCGAGATGGGAGGCGAG
>CAZUVG010000485.1:0-2674 GCA_964623765.1 uncultured Roseicyclus sp. | reverse complement strand
ACGCCCATCGCCTTCACGCGGGCGCTGAGGCGGGACATTTTCCGGGATGCCGTGTTCTTGTGCAACACCCCCTTCGTGACCCCCCGCATCAGCTCCGGCTGGGCGGCGCGCAGCGCGGCGGCGGCCGCGGTCGCATCGCCCGAAGCGATGGCCTCCTCGACACGGCGGAGGTAGGTGCGGATGCGCGAGCGGCGGGCCTTGTTGACGGCGTAGCGGCGCTCGTTCTGGCGGGCGCGTTTCTTGGACTGGGGCGTGTTTGCCATGGGGGTCTCTCTCGTCAGCGTTCCAAAAGGGTGAGCGCACGGGAAGACCCGTCCCGGGTTCGTTACCGGGCCAATCCGGCCAGAGCGGGCCTCGCGCGCATGTCTGGAGGCCGGATAAGCGATTTTCGCGCGGAAGGAAAGCCCCGGCCGCGAGTCCGCGCACCGGCGCTACTTGTCGCGGAACTGGGGCTCGCGCTTCTCGAGGAAGGCTGCCATGCCCTCCTTCTGGTCCTCGGTGGCGAAAAGCGCGTGGAACAGTCGCCGTTCGAACAAAAGTCCCTCGCGCAGGGGCGTCTCGTAGGCGCGGTTCACGGCCTCCTTCACCGCCATGACGGTCAGCGCGGATTTTTCCGTGATCTTGGCGGCGGCGCCCATCGCCTCGTCCATCAGCTTCTTCGCGGGGACCACGCGGCTGACCAGCCCGGCGCGCTCGGCCTCCTCGGCGGTCATGAAGCGGCCCGTCAGGTGCATGTCCATAGACTTCGACTTGCCCGCGAAACGGGTCAGCCGCTGCGTACCGCCGATTCCCGCCACGACACCCAGGTTGATCTCCGGCTGGCCGAACTTCGCGGTATCGGCCGCGATGATGAAGTCGCACATCATGGCCAGTTCGCAGCCACCGCCCAGCGCGTAGCCCGAGACGGCCGCGATGATCGGCTTGCGCACGCGGAGCATGCGCTCCACCTCGGTTCCGAACAGATCCGAGGTGAACGCCTCCACGAAGGACTTCTCCGCCATCTCCTTGATGTCCGCACCTGCCGCGAAGGCCTTCTCGGAGCCGGTCAGGACGATGCAGCGCACCTTCTCGTTCTCGTCGACCGCGGCCAACGCCTTCGACAGCTCCTGCAGGAGCTGGCCGTTCAGCGCATTCATGGCGTCGGGACGGTTGAGCTTGATCAGCGCGACGTGGTCGTCGATCTCGACGATCAGGGTTTCGTAGGCCATGCGTCGGGGCTCCGGCTTGGGCGCGGTATGGGCTCAGGAAGGCAGGGTTATCACCCCGCGCCGAGGGTTCAACCTATCTTTGGCAGACCGGACAGTAGAAGCTGGAGCGCGCCGACTGGACCCTGCGGCGGATCGTGCCGCTGCATCCGGGCGTGCGGCAGGGCTCGCCCTCGCGGCCGTAGACGCGGAAGGCGTGCTGGAAATAGCCCAGTTCCCCGTCTGCCTGCCGGTAGTCGCGGAGCGAGGAGCCGCCCGCCTCGATCGCCTCGGCCAGAACCTCGCGGATCGCCGGCACAAGCCGCCCGATCCGGGCCGCGGCGATGCGGCCGGCCTGCCGCATCGGCGAGATGCCCGCGCGGTGCAGCGCCTCGCAGACGTAGATGTTGCCCAGCCCCGCCACGTTGCGCTGGTCGAGAAGCGCGGCCTTCACGGACGTCCGCCGCCCGGCGAAGCGATGCGCCAGATAGACCTCGTCGAAGGCGTTGCCGAGAGGTTCAGGCCCCAGCCCCGCGAGCAGCCTGTGGTCCTCCGCCGCGTCCGTGACAACGAGGTCCATGGCTCCGAATCGCCGCGGGTCGTTGAAGGTGACACGCATGCCAGCGTCGGTCTCGAGCACGACATGATCGTGTTTCTCGGGCGCCGGATGATCGTGCAGAAAGACGCCAGGCGCCTCGCGCGATCCCCTCCCCGAGACAACCATCCGCCCCGACATGCCCAGATGCACGATCAGCGTCTCGCCCGTGTCGAGATCGGCGAGAATGTATTTCGACCGCCGCCTGAGCTGCTCGATCCGCGCACCGGTCAGCCGTTCGGCCATTCGCTCGGGAAAGGGCCAGCGCAGGTCGGGCCGGTTGACCTGCACCCGGGCGATTGCCGCGCCCTCCAGCACGGGGGCGAGGCCGCGGCGGACTGTCTCAACCTCGGGGAGTTCGGGCACTTGGGGCTATCCTGAAGCGATACGCGATTTGCCGGGATGGAACGCCGCGTTGCAGCCCCCATGCGCGGGCCTATAACAAGGCGCGACACGAGCCGGAGCACAAGCCCCCATGACAGACAGTCCCGCCGACGACGCAGAGGCCCCGCGCGAGGATGCGAGCGCGACCACCCATTTCGGCTTCCGCACCGTGGGCCAGGGGGAGAAGGCGGGCCTCGTGCACGGCGTCTTCACCAACGTGGCGAGCCGCTACGACGTGATGAACGACGCGATGAGCCTCGGCATCCACCGCGTCTGGAAGGATGCGATGATGGACTGGCTCGCGCCGCGGAACGGTCAGCGCCTTCTGGACGTGGCGGGCGGAACGGGCGACGTCGCCTTCCGCTTCCTCGACCGCGCGCCCGGCGCGGAGGCGGTCGTGCTCGACATGACCGAGTCGATGCTGCGCGAGGGCGAGCGGCGGTCGGAGGCGGCGCAGCTCGGGCACAGGCTCGACTGGGTGGTTGGCGACGCGATGGCGCTGCCGTTTCCC
>CAZUVG010000484.1:0-2676 GCA_964623765.1 uncultured Roseicyclus sp. | reverse complement strand
GCCCGGACGCCTCTGCCCGCCCCGGACCCGCGCATGACGCGCTGGTCCGGGCGCCGGGGACCGCCCGGTGACCGGAGCCTGCGAAGGGACGCGCCCGCCATGGTCCTGATCGCCCCCCGGGCCCAGGTCGCGACGGGACGTGTTGTTGATCGCATCGCGCGGGTCATGGCCTATGCGGGCGGGATCATCCTCGTGCTCGTAGGCCTCATGGTCTGCGTCTCGATCATCGGGCGTCAGTTCGACGGGATCGCCTTCTTCCGACCGGTGCGCGGCGACTACGAGCTGGTGGAACTGGGCACCGTGATAGCCGTATGCGCCTTCCTGCCCTGGTGCCAGCTGAAGCGCGGGCACGTGGCCGTCGACATCGTCGTGCAGGCGATGCCCTTTCGGGCGCGCGCCTTCTCGGGTCTCCTCGGTGACATCCTCCTGACAATCGTCGCCTTTGTCATGGCGTGGCGGCTCTGGGCCGGCTTTGGCGAGAAGTTCCCCTACGGCCCGGACGCCATGCGCGAGGCGCTCGGCATGGGCTACCGTCCCTTCTTCCCCGAGGTGACCTACGAACTCGAGATCCCGGTCTGGATCCCCTACGGCTTCGCGCTGATCGGCCTCGGGATGTTCTTCCTGACGGGCCTCTATACAGTCTGGCGCTCGCTCAACTGGACGCTGCGCGGCTGGGAGGAAACCCCGTGAGCGGGATCGAGCTTGCCTTTTCCGCCTTCGGGCTGATGCTCGTGGCGATTTTCCTGCGGGTGCCGATCGGCGTCGCGATGGCGGTCACGGGCTTCGTCGGCAGCTGGATCGTGCTGGGCCGGCCGAGCCCCGCGCTCAGCCAGTTGAAGTCGCTGACCTACGACACGTTCAAGGACTACAACCTCTCGATCGTGCCGCTCTTCCTGCTGATGGGGCAGTTCGCGACGAAATCCGGCATGTCCGGCGCGCTTTTCCAGGCGGCGTCGGACTGGCTCGGCCATCGCAAGGGCGGCGTCGCGATGGCCGCTGTCGGCGCCTGCGGCGGCTTCGGCGCGATCTGCGGCTCCTCGCTGGCCACGGCATCGACCATGGGGCAGGTGGCGCTGCCCGAGATGCGCAAGCGGGGCTATTCGGACAGCCTGTCGACGGGAGTGCTGGCGGCGGGCGGGACGCTCGGCATCCTGATCCCGCCCTCGATCATCCTCGTGATCTACGCGATCCTGGCCGAGCAGAACATCGTGAAGATGTTCGTGGCCGCGATCGTCCCCGGCGTCCTTGCCGCGCTGGGCTACATGCTCGCCGTCGCGATCTACGTGCGCGTGCGCCCGAATGCCGCCACCGCGGCCGAACGCGTGCCCTACCGCCAGAGGATGCGGACGCTGGCGAAGATCTGGCCGGTGGTCGCGATCTTCGGCCTCGTCATGGGCGGGATCGCCGCGGACTGGGACTGGACGCAGTCGGGCGTGCAGGCGCTGTTCACGCCGACGGAGGGTGCCGCCGTCGGTGCCATCGCGACCGGGCTTTACGGGGTGCTGACGCGCGGGCTGACATGGCAGGGCTTCCTCGACAGCGTGCTGGCCACCGCGCAGGCCACCGCGATGATCTTCTTCATCGTCTGGGGCGCGCGGCTGTTCAATTCGTTCCTCGCGCTCACGCGCGCGCCGGACCAGCTCGTGACATGGATCGAGGCGTCGGGCTACGCCCCGCTGCTGGTGCTGGCGATCATCCTCGCCACCTACCTCGTCTTCGGCTGCGTGATGGATTCGCTGTCGATGATCCTGCTCACCATCCCGATCTTCTTTCCCATCGTCATGTCGCTCGACTTCGTGATCCTCGGCTACGCGCTCAGCCCCGAGGAGGCGGCGATCTGGTTCGGCATTCTCGCGCTGATCGTGGTGGAGGTGGGGCTCATCACGCCGCCGGTGGGCATGAACCTCTTCATCATCAACTCCATGGCCCGCGACATCCCGATGGCGCGCACATACGCGGGCGTGGCGCCCTTCGTCGCCTCCGACCTCGTGCGCGTGGTGATCCTCGTGATGTTCCCGGGGATCACGCTGTGGCTCGTGAACGTCATGTTCGGCTGAGCGGCGTTGACGGGCACGGGGCTTGGGGCTAGGCACAAGGCCGCGTTGCCCGAGTGGCGGAATGGTAGACGCAGGGGATTCAAAATCCCCCGCCGCAAGGCTTGTCGGTTCGAGTCCGACCTCGGGTACCACTGATTTTAAAGAAAAAACAGGAGCTCGGTTGAAGGGCGGACACGTGGGACAGGCCGTGGTCCCACATGCTGGTCCCACCTTCCCGTTCTGTTCATGTTCTCTTCTCCTGGGCCTGGCGGCTCAGGATCTTGCGGTTCGCGCGCTTGCGATAGTAGGCCACAGTCTCAGCGGACTGGCCCGTAACGGCCTGGATCTGGGCATCACTGCACCCGGCTTCTGCCAGCCTGATGATGGCCAGCTTGCGAAGCCCGTTCAGCACGAAAGGTTGCGCTGGTTCGCCGAGCTGGGAGCGCCAGGCGCGGAATTGCTTCTCTACCGCATTGTAGCCCTTGGGTTCCCGGAGCGTCTTTGCAAGGACGTGCTCGCCGCGCCTGGAAAGTGAAGCCAGGTATGCCTGGAGGTCAGGCGGACAGAAGACCTCGAGTTCCTGGTCGCCCTTCTCGTCGGTGACCGTCATCCAGTCACCGGAGAACTGGTCCCAACGCAT
>CAZUVG010000483.1:0-2677 GCA_964623765.1 uncultured Roseicyclus sp. | reverse complement strand
CCACAGTTTTCCAAAGATTGTCATTATTGCGGAAACGGCGCACCACAATCCGGACAAAGGGTTGCAGCAATGTCTGCAAGATGTTAGGCCCCCACCCGATCGAAAGTTTGTGGAGACGTCTAATAATGAGAAAGATTTTGATCTCGGCGGCGGTGGCGGCGCTCGCGTTTGCCAGTTCGGTGGCTTCTGCCAGCACCACGACGGGACCAGTTACCCCGTTACTAGATTTCGCAGCAGGAATCGCAGACGGAACGCTCACACCAACTTCGACTTCAACCTCGACGTTCGATGGCAGCATCGTGATCGAAGGCGGCGGCTCTCCTGTGGTTTACGACGTCGGTGGGGGCAATCGTCTCGGCTTGGTCGGTCTGGTAGATGCCGATATCAACGATACGCTGTCCCTTTCCACGCTTTTCGGTCTTGTCGACAGCGGTACGCTTATCAACTGGTATTCCGGTAAGACAGATAATCTGAGCGGCGATGGCGGCGAATTCTCGAGGATCGTAGGCGATCTGACGGTGGATAGCCTCGATCGCGGAAGCGACGGGCGCGTGTTCAACGCGTTTTACGTGGAGTTCAGGGGCACCGCGCCGCTCGTGTTCGAAGGCACTGCTACCCTTGGCAACCGCGTGACCGAGGATGGCAATCCGCTCGCACCCGTCCCGCTTCCCGCGGCGGGCTGGATGCTGCTGGCAGGGATCGGCGGCCTCGCCGCGGTGGCCCGCCGTCGCAAGCCGGCCTGAGCCGGCACCGTCTGGAGAGTGCAAAGGGCGCCTGCGCGGCGCCCTTTTTTCATGCCGGCCGGAAAAATCGGTAGACGCGCGCCGGCGGAAGGTTGCGCCAGACCTTTCCGCTCACGCGCCAGTCGAGGCCGAGCTCTTCGCGGACGGGCCGTGCAACGGGCGGCTTCGGGCCGTAGGTGAACTGGACGAAGGTGCCGCCGGGCCGCACGCGCGCGAAGGTGCCGTGCAGGATGGCGCGCTGCAGTTCCAGCGGCATCGACAGGAGCGGCAGGCCGGAGACCACGGCCTGCGCGTCCTCGACGGGAAGTCTGCCCACCTCGGCTGCGCTCATCGCGTGGACGTTGAGGCCCGGGAAGCGCGCGCGGAGGCGGTCGCAGAACTCGGGGTTCATCTCGACGGCGTGGACGTTGCCGGGGGCCACGCCGCGATCGATGATGGCGCGCGTGATGGTTCCGGTGCCCGCGCCAAGCTCGATCACCGGCCCCGCCGCCGGGTCGATCTCGCGCGCCATCTCGGCGCAGAGGAACGGCGAGGAGGGGGCCAGCGCGACCACGTGGTGCGGGCGGCGCAGGAGCTGCCCGAGGAAGAGGGCAAGGTCTGAACGGGCCATGGTGCCTGCGGGATCTGGACTGCCTTGGAACGGTAAAGGCCATGGCCCAGTGCCGGGCGCAAGCGCTTTCCTTCGCTGGCGCTCAGTGGTTGCGGCGGAAGGTGTCGAGGCTCACCACCTCGGCATCCTTCGCGGGCGCCTCGTCGTCCGCGTCGCCCTCGGGCGGTGGATCTTCTCCCGGACCATCGGGCGCCGGGGCGGTCTCGAACCGAAGGCCGAACTCGACCGAAGGGTCCACGAAGGTCAGGATCGCGTCGAAGGGTATGCGCAGCCGTTCCGGGCTGTCGCCGAAGTTGAGCGTGATGGCGAAGCCGTCGTCGTCCACCTCCAGCCCGTCGTACCAGTGCTGGATGACGATGGTCATTTCCTCGGGGTAGCGGTCGTGGAGCCACGACGCGAGTTCGACCCCGTCTGCGCGCGTGTCGAAGGTGATGAAGAAGTGGTGGTCGCCGGGCAGGCCGCCCTCGGCGACGTCCGACAGGACGGTCTGGATCAGCCCACGCATCGCGTGGTGCATCAGTCGTCCGTATGCGATGGTGTCTGGGCGGTCAGCCATGGATGCACGCTCGTGGCTCTGGTGCCGTCACCATAGAAGATTCGTCGCGATATGAAAGACGGCGCGCACCCTGGGCCGCGGCAATCAGAGGTTGGCCAGAAGCAGCCAGGACGCCAGCGCCGCCTCGCACCCGAAAAAGGTCCAGGCCTGCCGCGAGGCGGCCTTGTCGCGGAAGATCGACGTGACCCGCCCGACCGCCGCACCCGCGTAGGCAAGGCCCATGACGACCCAGCCCATGGGCTCGTTCAGGATCATCGCGCCGAGGCCGAGCGCGACGAAGAGACAGCCGGACACTGCCGAGATCTCGGTATAGGCCATGTGGGTCGGCCCCGCGACCATGTCGAGCTGCTCCATCGTCCAGCGTGGCGCGAGCCACCCCAGGAGCCCGAGGCCGATCGTGATCAGCGCCACCACCATGTTGACGACATCGACGAGCGTCAGGATGCCCAGCATCTCCATCCTCCGGAAAAGGGTTTGTGGTTAAACGGATGGACGGGGCCCGTGGATCACCTGACGGTGAAAAAAGTTCACGCGGGCGTGAGCGGCATGGTCGGGTGTGGGGGAAGTGCAGGCTTCTGTTGCCAGGTGCCTGCGAACCCCGCCAGCCGTTGCTAGACAGCTGGACTTCAGATTTTGGTCACTGGAACCGCTTACGCGGCAACTGCGACCGGAGCACGATTGTCGTTGGCAATTATGCTTCATGCACCGATAACGGTGGTAGCTCACCGGGACAAAGCCACGTCTTTACACGTTCGTCGATCCTGTTTC
>CAZUVG010000482.1:0-2680 GCA_964623765.1 uncultured Roseicyclus sp. | reverse complement strand
GCCGGGCCTGCACGATGAACAGCTCCCCGGTGATGCCGTCCTTGGCCCATTCCATGTCCATGGCGAGGCCGTAGTGCTCCTCGATGGTCTTCGCCATCCGGGCGAGCGACAGGACCTCGTCGTCGTTCAGCGTGAAGCGTCCGCGCTCGGCCTTCGAGGTCGGCACGTTGCGTGTCATCGACTGGGTGCGGCCTTCGTGGGTGTCGCCGTAGATCATCTTGATCTCCTTGGCGCCCATGTCCTTTGCCACGATGGGGGAGAGGTCGGGGTTGTCGAGGAACGGCTTGAAGACATGCCACTCGTCGGGGTCCACCGCACCCTGCACCACGTTCTCGCCGAGGCCCCATGCCCCGGTGATCAGCACGAAACGGTCGCAGCCCGTCTCGGTATCGATGGAGAACATCACGCCCGAGGACGACTTGTCCGAGCGGACCATCCGCTGCACGCCGATGGACAGCGCCACGTCGAGATGGTCGAAGCCGTTAAGGTTGCGGTAGGTGATCGCCCTGTCGGTAAACAGCGAGGCGTAGCAGCGCTTGCAGGCGCGCAGCAGTTCCTTAGCACCGCGCACGTTGAGGAACGTCTCCTGCTGCCCGGCGAAGCTCGCGTCGGGCAGGTCCTCGGCAGTGGCGGAGGAGCGTACGGCGACGGACATGTCCTCCTGGCCCGCCTCGCGGCTCATCTTCGCGTAGGCCTTGCGGATGTCGGCGGCGAGGTCCTCGGGCCAGTGTCCCGCCTCGAAGGCCTTGCGGATCGACTCGCCCGCCTCGTGGAGCGTGATGCGATGGTCGTCGAGCGCCGCCATCTTCTCGCGGATCACGTCGCCCAGGCCGTTGGCCTCGACGAAGCCGCGGTAGGCGTCGGCCGTCGTCGCGAAACCGCCGGGCACCTTGATGCCCTTCTCCTCCAGCGACGCGATCATCTCGCCCAGCGAGGCGTTCTTGCCGCCCACCCTCGGCACGTCCCCGCGCCGCAGGTCCTGGAGCCATATCAGGTTCTCGGACATCAGAATGCTTCCATGCTTGGTCATGAAGTGTCCTCCCGGGACATCGGATTGAACGCTCCCACTGAGCGGGAGATTGCAGGCGCCGCGTGTGCGCCGCCTTGACACGTGTCAAACGATGCCTGTGGAAACGCCCATGATGATGATCGAAGATTCCTATTGAAATTCAGATTTTTGATCGCAACATCTTGCGAATGATCGCGAAACTGGAAATGTTCCTTGCCGTCGCGAAGGAAGAGCACTTCGGCCGTGCCGCCGAAAGCCTTGGCATCACGCAGCCGACGCTGTCCACGGGCATTCGCCAGCTCGAGGAGATGCTGGGCGTGCAGCTCGTCTTCCGCGGCCACCGCTACGGCGGCTTGACACCCGAGGGGCAGAGGGCGCTGGTCTGGGCACGGCAGCTCGTGTCAGACGCCCGCACCTTCCGCGAGGAGATGCGGACGGCGCGCCACGGCCTTTCGGGCCACGTCCGGCTTGCCGTGATCCCCACGGCGCTGACCTGGGCCGCGGCGCTTTCCGCGCGGTTCGCCGAGGCCCATCCGAACGTCCGCTTCACGATCCTGTCGCGCACCTCGGCCGAGATCCTCGCGATGCTGGAGAACCTCGATATCGACGCGGGCCTTTCCTACCTCGACAACGAGCCGCTCGGCCGGGTCGTGACGGTGCCCGTCTACCGCGAGCGCTACGTCCTCGTCTGCCGGGCGGACAGCGACATGGCGGCCAAGGACACGGTGAAATGGGCCGACCTCGCGGGGCGGCGGTTGTGCCTGCTGACCCCGGACATGCAGAACCGCCGGATCATAAACCAGAACTTCATGGATGCAGGCGTCGCCCCCGAGGCGCAGGTGGAGAGCAACTCGACGCTTGTCCTGTCGGCGCACGTGCGGGAGGGCGACTGGCTGACGATCCTGCCGTCCGACATGGCCGAGGTGCTCACGGATGGCGCGAATCTCTGCACCCGGCCCATGGCGGGGCAGACGGCGACGCACACCGTGGGCCTCGTCGCGCCCCACCGCGAGCCGCACACGCCGGTGCTCGCGGCGCTGCTGGCAGCGGCCGAAAGGCTGGGCGAGAGGCGCGAAGCCGTCGCTTCCCATCGCTGATCCGTCGCCTATGCTTCATTTGATTTTTCTATCGACTGACGGAACAGCGATATTGAGATCTGAATGAACTCGGCGCAGGGTTTCGCGCGAACGACGACCGGAGCCCGCAGAATGCCTGCCAGCCAGACCACCCTTCCCCCTGCGCCGCAGGCAGAGGACATCCGTGCGCTGATCGCGCGGCACATGCACCTCGAAGGACCGCTCCTGCCGATCCTGCACGCGCTGCAGGCGGAATACGGCTACATCCCCGGCGAGGCGCATCGGCCCGTCTGCGACGCGCTCAACATCAGCCGGGCGGAACTGCATGGTGTAATCAGCTTCTACCACGATTTCCGCGCGCGGCCCGCGGGGCGGCACGTGCTGAAGATCTGCCGCTCGGAGGCGTGCCAGTCGGTCGGTGCGGATGCGCTCTCGGCCCGGGTGCTGGGGCTTCTCGGTCTCGACTGGGGTGGCACCACGCCCGACGGCCGCGTGACGGTGGAGCCGGTCTACTGCCTCGGCCTTTGCGCCTGCGGACCGGCTGCGATGGTCGATGGTGCGCTGCGTGGGCGGGCGCAGGCCGAGGCACTGGTGG
>CAZUVG010000481.1:0-2684 GCA_964623765.1 uncultured Roseicyclus sp. | reverse complement strand
ACGAAGACCGAGCAGCTGCTTGTCGTGGACATCGGCGGCGGCTCGACCGAGCTTGTCTGGATCGACCTTTCCCGCGTGCCGCGCCCGGATCGTCCCCGCGCGATCATGCGGCTCCACCAGGGATTCGAGCAGGAGGACACGGTCTTTCCCCGCGCCAAGGTCGTCGACTGGATCTCGATCCCGCTGGGTGTGGCGACGCTCAAGGACATGTATGCCGACGTGGCCGACGACGGCGCCCGCTTCGCGCTCATGAGCTGGTTCTTCGAGGAACAGCTGGCCGCGTTCTCGCCCTACGTCGACGCCGCCGACCAGGCGCGCGAAGGCTTCCAGATCATCGGCACCAGCGGCACGGTCACGACGGTCGCGGCCAGCCACCTCGGGCTCAGGCGCTACGACCGCAACAAGGTCGACGGACTCAGGATGACCTCCGACCAGATCGATTCGGTCATCTCGCAGTACCTTGCCCTCGGCCCGGATGGGCGGAGGCGCGACCCCCGCATCGGGCGCGACCGCCAGACGCTGATCATGTCCGGTGCGGCGATCCTGCAGGCACTCCTGCGGGCCTGGCCCACCGACCGGCTCAGCGTCGCCGACCGCGGCCTGCGCGAGGGTCTGCTCTACGCGCAGATGTCGCGCGACGGGGTTCTCGAGGAGTGACGCCGCGCCCCTCGTTGCGGCGCCGCTGCGCCGTGCATATTTCGGACAGGTGAAGACTGGAGCGGGTGCCATGAAACCGTCGAGCGGACGCGGACAGCGCGACCTCAAGACCAAGGTGAAGACCGCGCGCGGGCGAAAGCTGTCCTCGACCCGCTGGCTGGAACGGCAACTGAACGATCCCTACGTGGCCCGCGCGAAGCGCGACGGCTACCGCGGGCGGGCGGCCTACAAGATCATGGAACTCGACGACCGTTTCCGCTTCCTCGTGCCCGGAGCGCGCGTCGTCGACCTCGGCTGCGCCCCGGGCGGCTGGAGCCAGGTCGCCGTGCCGCGGATCAATGCGCTGGGGGAGAAGGCCGGCAAGGCGCAGGGCCGCATCATCGGCATCGACCTGAAGGAGGTCGAACCGATCGCCGGCGCCGAGCTTCACGTCCTCGATTTCATGGGTGAGGGCGCCGACGAGAAGATAAGGGACTGGCTCGGCGGCCCCGCAGACGTCGTGATGAGCGACATGGCCGCCTCCGCGTCGGGCCACAAGCAGACCGATCACCTGCGCATCGTCGCGCTTTGCGAGGCGGCGGCCGCGCTTGCCTTCGACGTGCTGGAGCCAGGTGGCACCTTCGTCGCCAAGGTGCTTGCAGGCGGCGCCGAGAGCGGCCTTCAAACGGAACTCAAGCGGCGTTTCGACAGGGTGGCGAACGTGAAGCCGCCTGCCTCGCGCGCCGACAGTTCGGAGAAATTCGTCGTGGCGACGGGTTTCCGCGGCTGATCCTGCCTTCTTCTTGTTTCAAATACGGCCGCCGGAGGCGGCGTTCCCGGAGGCGGCGGCCCCAAGATTTCGCCCTTTCCCTCGGCCCCGCCCCATGAGATAGGGACGTGCCAACGCAGAACCCACGAGGAGAGCCCGATGGAGATTCGCGAGGCGCTGACCTTCGACGACGTGCTGCTGGTGCCGGGCGCAAGTTCCGTCCTGCCCTCCGAGGTGGACACGCGCACCCGCGTGACGAAGGCCATAACGCTCAACATACCGCTCCTGAGCTCGGCCATGGATACCGTGACCGAGGCGCGCATGGCCATCGCCATGGCGCAGGCCGGCGGCATCGGCGTCATCCACCGCAACCTCGACGTCGACGCCCAGTCCCGCGAGGTGCGCCGCGTGAAGCGCTTCGAGAGCGGGATCGTCTACAATCCCGTGACCCTCACGCCCGACCAGACGCTCGCCGACGCCCGCGCGCTGACGGAGCGCTACGGCTTCACCGGTTTTCCCGTGGTGGACGCGAACCGCCGGGTACTCGGGATCGTCACCAACCGCGACATGCGCTTCGCCGATTCGGACGACACGCCCGTGCGCGTGATGATGACGACGGAGAACCTCGCCGTCCTGCGGGAGCCCGCCGACCGGGGCGAGGCCATCAGCCTGATGAAGGCGCGCCGGATCGAGAAGCTCCTCGTCACGGACGCCGACGGCAAGCTCACCGGCCTCCTGACGCTCAAGGACACCGAGAAAGCGGTCCTGAACCCCGCAGCCTGCAAGGACGAGCTCGGCCGCCTGCGCGTGGCTGCCGCGACGACGGTCGGCGACGCGGGTTACGAGCGGTCCGCCGCCCTGATCGATGCGGGCTGCGACCTCATCGTGATCGACACCGCGCATGGCCACTCCCAAAGCGTCGCCGTCGCCGTGAAGCGGGTGAAGGAGCTGTCGAACTCCGTGCAGGTGGTTGCCGGCAACGTCGCCACCGCCGAGGCGACGCGCGCCCTGATCGACGCGGGCGCGGACGCGGTGAAGGTGGGGATCGGCCCGGGGTCGATCTGCACCACGCGGATCGTCGCGGGCGTTGGCATGCCCCAGCTGACCGCCATCATGGACTGCGCCGCCGCCGCGCGCGACAGCGGCACGCCGGTCATCGCCGACGGCGGCATCAAGTTCTCGGGCGATTTCGCCAAGGCCATTGCCGCCGGCGCCGACTGCGCGATGGTCGGCTCGATGATCGCGGGCACCGACGAGAGCCCGGGCGAGGTGATCCTCT
>CAZUVG010000480.1:0-2684 GCA_964623765.1 uncultured Roseicyclus sp. | reverse complement strand
TAGCGCTTGGTATGCTCCACGCTCTCGTAGCCCTCGCGCGCGGCAAGCTGCACGTCCGACACCTTCACGTCGTTCTGGAAGTCGAGCCACATCTTCGCGCGCTTCTTCGTCGTGGCGCCCTGCGGCATCATCCAGACCGGTTCGAGCGGCGCCTCCTCCGGAGCGGTCGCTGCCAGAGCATTGGCGGATGAGTCTTTCCCAATTCGTTCCAATGTCTTGCGCGCCGATGTTGAAGCATTTTCCAACACCTCCGATGCGTGGAGGGCACCGTCCGACGCGCCCGCGCAGACGACGAACCCAGCGCCGTCGTGGCTCGTGGGCGGCCGAGCGGGATCGGGGCGGAAGAAGGCACCCGCCTCGTCCCACAAAAGCTTGCCGCCGCAATGGGACCACAGATGGACGGCAGGCGACCAGCCTCCGGACATGGCGACGGCCTCGCAGACGACCTCTTCGGTCACGGACCCCTCGCCCGCCTGCGCGCAGAGCTGGACGGCGACGACGCCGCGCAGGCCCTTCACGCCGGCGATACCGGTGCCCGTCTTCACCGGGATGCCGAGCGCACGCGCCTCCTGCGGCAGGGGGCCGTCGGCCCGAGCGCGCGCATCCACGATGCAGGGCACGTCGAGCCCCGCGTGCCTGATCGCGATGGCGGTGCGGTACGCGTCGTCGTTGTTGGTGACGACCACGGTCCGGTCGCCGGGACTGACGCCCCAGTTCACGAGGTAGTCGCGGACCGCGCTCGCCAGCATGACGCCCGGCTTGTCGTTGCCCGCGAAGCTCAGCGGCCGCTCGATGGCGCCCGTGGCGGAGATCACCTGCACCGTGCGGATCTTCCACAGGCGGTGCCGCGGGGTGTCTTCGTCGGGCGCATGGTCGGAGACCCGCTCGTAAGCGAGGACATAGCCGTGGTCGTACACGCCGGCGACCATCGTGCGGAGGCGGAGCGCGACGTTCGGCATCGTTTCCAGTTCAGCGACAGTGGCGGCGATCCAGTCCTCAGCCGGCCGGCCATCGATCTCAACCCCGTCGACAGGAGCTCTCCCGCCCCAATGCGGCGTCTGCTCGGCGAGGATCACCTTCGCCCCCGCCCGCCCAGCCTCCAGCGCGGCCTGAAGCCCCGCGATCCCCCCGCCCGCGATCACCACGTCCACATGGGCGTAGAAGTGTTCGTAACGGTCGGGGTCGGTGTGCTTCGGATCGGGCGCCTTCCCCAGGCCCGCGGACTGGCGGATGAACGGCTCGAAGACGTGCTTCCAGAACGGGCGCGGATGGATGAAGGTCTTGTAGTAGAAACCCGCGGGCAGGAAGCGCGACAATGCGGCGTTCACCTCTCCGATGTCCCATTCGAGGCTCGGCCAGTGGTTCTGCGACGTGGCCTGAAGCCCGTCGAAAAGCTCGGTCGTGGTCGCGCGCTGGTTCGGCTCGTGCCGCGCGCCCTGCCCGAGGTTCACCAGCGCGTTGGGCTCCTCCGAACCGCTTGCCACCGGCCCGCGCGGGCGGTGATACTTGAACGACCGGCCCATGATCCGCTGGCCGTTCGCCAGCAGCGCCGAGGCGAGCGTA
This sequence comes from uncultured Roseicyclus sp., assembly GCA_964623765.1. GTDB lineage: Bacteria > Pseudomonadota > Alphaproteobacteria > Rhodobacterales > Rhodobacteraceae > Roseibacterium. Next base: position 1,121 of record CAZUVG010000480.1, on the reverse strand, counting down.
TCGCCGGGATGGCCCGCGAATGCCTTGCCGTTGAAGCGGAACTTCACCTTGCGGCTGCGGTCGATCAGCCGACCGCCGGTCTGCAGACGCGTGCTCATGCGGCAGGCTCCCAGTCGGGCCGTTTCGCCCGGATGGCGTCCAGGATATGCGCGGGCGGCTCGGTCGTCTGCGCCGAATAGGTGCCGAAGACTTCGAGCGTGGCGGTATCGCGGGCGGCAAGGAACCACTTGCCGCAGCCCATGGCATGGCGCCAGCGCTCGAAATGGACGCCACGCACGTTGGGACGCAGGAAGAGATACTGCTCGAACGCCTCGTCGGGGGAGCCGGGCCCCTCGCGCTTCAGATGCGCCTCGCCGCCGGGCGCGAGTTCGGTCTCGTCGGCGGCGATGCCGCAACAGGGACAGGTGAGGATCAGCATGGGCGCAGGTCCTTCGGGCCGGAGATGCTCCGGCGGTTCGTCGATGTTCTGGAAACGGCTAAGACCGCGGCCGGCACGTGGCCGGCGCGGAAGATCGAAGCGTCAGTCAGGTCGGCGGCGTCAGTCCGCGGCGCCCTCGGCGGTGTCGGAGGCGGGTTCGTCCTGCGGAACGACCACCTGCGGCTCGTCCACGGCCGGGCCACCGAGTCCGATCTCGTCCCACCAGACGACGAGCGCCGTGACGAGGATGAGGACAGGCAGCACGAACAGGAGGAGCATCCCCAGCGTGCCCTCGCGTCGGACTTGCTTGCGCCCGGGCTCCATGTCGGCGTCGGGGACGTAGCCGGGCTCGTCCGTGCGCTGCCCGCTGCTCTTGGGTCCGGGATTTCCGCGCTGTGCCATGAAAAGCGACCTCTCGTCTCTGCACCTGCGCAGAAAACGCGGGCCGCCAGCGCATGGTTCCGGACGAGACGGAGTGAACCGGTCAATGCGCCACCCCCGCGGCCACGCTTTCGTCGATGAACCGCCCCTCGCGGAAACGGTCGAGCGAGAACTCGGCCGCCAGAGGCGAGTGGCCCGTCGCCATCAGTTCCGCCATCGCCCAGCCCGAACCGGGGATCGCCTTGAAGCCCCCCGTCCCCCAGCCGCAGTTGATGAAGATGCCGTCCACCGGCGTCTTCGAAATGATGGGCGAGCGGTCGCC
>CAZUVG010000479.1:0-2691 GCA_964623765.1 uncultured Roseicyclus sp. | reverse complement strand
AGCTCTGGCTGATGCCGAGCCGCGCGGCCCACTCCCTCTGGGAGCGGGGCTCTTGATGGGCCATCCAGCCGCGCAGGGCGTCCGGGCCGCTGATGTAGGTGCGTTGCGTCATGTTAATCGCAGTATGCAATCAGGACGCAGCCCGCGTCAAGGGCGGAGCATGTGGGCATGAAAATTTGACGCTATGTCATTGCGCATCTTGCGCTAACCGCCCACCTTGCGCTAAGGGCATTTTCCCACTAAGGCACCGCCATGAAGCTGCGCATCAAGGAACACCGCAAGAACGCCGGGCTCACGCAAAAGGCGCTGGCTGGCCGGATAGGCATGAGCCAAAGCTATTTTGCGCAGATCGAGACGGGCGAGCGCCCCCTCAAGGCCAGCGTCCAAGCGAAGATCGCCGAGGCATTGAAGGTTCCCCCCGGCGACCTGATCGACTTCGACGCCCCGGACGAGGACGAGCACGAGGAGCTCATACGCCTCTACGCGGAGCTTGAGCCTGCAGAGCGCAAGCTGGTCCGATCTGTGATCCTGAGCTTCCTCAGCGCCGAGGAGGCTGGCGCAAGCGGAGAAGGCTGACAGCCCTGTCGCGCGCCGCGGCGGCCCCCTGCCGGCTCAAGGCCCGCACGGCGCGCGCGAACTCGTCAAAGTCACTGTCATGCGGCGCGCAGGGATTTTCCCGCGCGCCTTCTTTTTTGCGAGCATCTTCCGGCATTTACCACCCCTGCCTGCTTGGGCTTCGGAAAGTTGACAAAACCACATAGCCGATAGCCCGGCAAGCCGCAATGCAGAAAATCCTGTATGTGCCGATTATATGCACTTGCAATAGATCGCAGGACGCGATAGCCCTTTGCTTCGTAGCAAGCACAGGAGAGCTATTACATGGCATGGGAGCGTATCGAGAGCGCCAAGCCGGGGCGGCGGGGCAACCCCAAGAGCCCGGCGATCAGCTGCTCGAAGGACGGGCAGCGCAACATCCTGCTGCCGCGAGCAATGGTGGGCGACGCCAAGGCCGCCAACCTCTACGTCGACCGCGACGCCCGCAAGATTGGCGTCGAGATCACGGCTTTCGGCGACCGGGCTATCCAGCACGGGGAGCGGTCGTCGGAGACCGCGCGGGCGCGCATCTCCGTGCCCAAGGCGTTCAACCCCCTGCTGCCCGGCTACTATGCCGAGGTGACGGTGACGCCTGACCCCGAGACCGGGTTCCTGACTTTCGATCTCCCGCCGCTCGACCCGGATGCAGAGCGTGAGAGCGAAGCGGTGATCGAAGATGAGCCCAAGCCGGAACCGGAGCCCCAGCGCGGCCCCGAGCCGACGCGCGTGCCCGACTTCACCGGCTTTACGGACGAGGACAGCGACTTCGCGCCCGATCCCGTCGAGCAGAAGATGGCCTGACCGGACGGCGACATGACAGACCACGACGCCAAGGACGACAGCGCGGGGGGGCCTTGCATGACGGACCAGTCTCGTCAGGAATGGCTCGAAGCGCGCAAGAAGGGCTTGGGCGGCAGCGACATTGCCGCCCTCGCCGGCCTGTCCAAATGGACGACGCCATACCAGCTGTGGCTCGACAAGACGGGACAGGCGGAACCCGAGCCGGAGGAAGAGCCGCCACACCTCTATTGGGGGCGCCGCCTCGAGGATCTCGTCGCCGACGAGTATCGCGTGCGCACTGGTCGCAAGATCCAGCGCGTGAACGCCATGCTCGTGAAGCCGGACGCGCCATACATGCTGGCCAACCTCGACCGGGCCGTGGTGAACGAGGAGATCGCCGGCAACGTGCGCTGGAAAGACGGGAGGCTGACCACCGACCGCATCCTGGAGTGCAAGACTGCCCACGCCTTCGCCAAGGATCAGTGGGGCGAGCCCGGCAGCGATGACGTGCCTGTGCCTTACCTGATCCAGACGCAGTGGTATCTCGGCGTGACGGGCTGCGAGGTGGCAGACATCGCCGTCTTAATCGGCGGCTCCGACTTCCGCCTCTACGAGATCGCGCGGGACGAGGCGCTGATTTCCGACCTAGAGGCTCTGGCCTCCGATTTCTGGCACAAGCATGTCGTGGGCGGCGTTGCGCCGGACCCTCAGACAGTGGCCGATGCGGTCCACCGGTTCCCCCGTCATGTCGCGGCCAAGGAGAAGCCCATCGGCCTCTCTGCGCGGGATGCCTGCATCCGCCTCGTCCAGATCGCCGAGGACGAAAAGCGCCTCAAGGCAGAGGCCGAAGATCTCAAGGCGCGCGTTATGGCCGAAATGGGAGACGCCGAGGCCGCGGTCGAGACGATCGGCGAGCCCGCGCTGGCGACGTGGAAGGCGCAGACGACCCGGCGGCTCGACCAGAAGGCGCTGCGCGAGGACCACCCAGAGATCGCGCAGCTCTACACCACCGAAACCCAGAGCCGCGTCTTCCGGCTCGGCAAGGCGGCCAAGGAGGCCATCAGGGAATGACGGATCAGAAACAGAAGACCGCGCTCACGGCTCAGGCAGGGCCCCAAGGCAGCCCGCCCGCCCCCACGGCGGGCGGCGGTGGGTTCCTGGTCCCCCAGACCCTTGACGAAGCCATGCGCGTGTCCAGCGTGCTCGCCGACAGCACCTTCGTGCCGAAGGACTACCAAGGGCGCCCCGGAAACGTGCTCGTGGCCATGCAAATGGGCGCGGAGCTCGGCCTGCCCCCGATGCAGGCGCTGCAGAACG
>CAZUVG010000478.1:0-2722 GCA_964623765.1 uncultured Roseicyclus sp. | reverse complement strand
GGCCCACGGATTTTAAGTCCGATATGTCTACCAGTTCCATCACGCCCGCGTCCGTCTCCGGCTACCGCGCGGCGGTCGGATGTTCAACGTGCAGTGTCCTGGATGGGGCAGGGTGGCTGCGTGCCCGGTGTCGTCGCAGGTGGGGGCGGACACGCAGCCGACCCGTCGTTGCAAGCAGCCGACGGCGCCGGGTGCCAATTCACCGCGGCGCGCTTCTTCTCGTCGAATTTGCTTAACAGCCCGTTAATTCGCGCTGCCGGACGGGCTGTCGTCGCTTTGCGTCAGATCAAGGCGGCGGTGGTACGCGTGCTCCATCCTGTCTCCGAGCGCGCAGATGATCCGGGGAGACCGCAATGCCGCGGAGCCTTCGACACCTCGTGACGGTATCGCCGCCGACCTTCGACCGGACCGCCTTCGCCGGGGTGGACCGGCAACTGAAGGCCGCCCATGCCCCTTTCGACCGTGCCTGGCTCATGGCGCGCTTCGAGGAGGGTTTGCAGATCCGCATGTTGCCGCCCCCCCAGTCGGGTATCGTGCTGTTCCAGCCCGGCCGTCTGTCATGGAAGCCGGTGACAGGGGTTGACGACACGCTCGTCGTGCACGACCTGCGCGTCCGGCCCGGCGGAGGCGCGCAGGCGGCAGCCCGCCGCCTGTGGTCGGGCGTCGAGGAGTTCGCCCGCTACTACGGCTTTTCCGTCGCGCTGGCGCTGCTTGGGCAGGAAGAAGGGCTGGTCTCGCCGGAATTCGCCCCCGGCCGCGGCTGGTTCGTCGTCGACGAGGGGCCCTGCGGGGCCCTTCTTTCGGCGCGCGTTCTGCACGGCCCCACGCTCTTGCCGCGGTTCCCACGCGACTGGAAGGCCCGCGCGGCGAGCCTCGGGCCCGGCTCCGTGATCCAGACCACGGGCGAGAGCGCAGCGCTCGAACGGCGTGCCGCCCGGCTCTGCGCCTGGGCGGCCGAGCGCGGGCTGGCCGTGCGGAGGGACAGGCTGTCCGATCCCGACCGGGCGCGCGCCCGGTCGGTCAGCCCCGGTGCCACGTTCTCCGCCGTGCACGAGGGTGAGCGTGTCGGTGGCGCGGAACTGGACGATTCGGAGATCCTCGCGGCCTTCGGAGCCGTTCCGGCGGTCTAGGCTTCTGTCGTCCCGGCTCAGAGGCCGGAATAGGTGCAGATCGCGTGGACGGACATGCCCATCGTCTCGAGCTTCTGCCGTCCGCCAAGGTCGGGAAGGTCCACGACGAAGGCGCAGCCCATGACCTCGCCGCCCAGCCGCTCGATCAGGCGGATGCCGGCTTCGGCCGTGCCGCCGGTGGCGAGAAGATCGTCCACCAGCAAGACCTGCTGGCCGGGCTGCACCGCGTCGTCGTGCATCTCGACGACCGCGCGGCCGTATTCCAGTTCGTAATCCTGCTCGACCGTGGCGGCCGGCAGCTTCCCCTTCTTGCGGATCGGCACGAAACCCTTGGACAACTGGTGCGCCACCGCGCCGCCCAGGATGAAGCCGCGCGCCTCCAGCCCAGCCACGAGGTCGATGCGCTGGCCGACGAAGGGCGCGAGCAACTGGTCCACGGCAAGGCGGAAGCCACGGGGGTCCTGGAACAGTGTCGAGACGTCCCGGAACAGGATGCCCTCATGGGGGAAGTCCGGGATCGTGCGGATGTAGTCCTGGACCGTCCTGGTATCGAGCATGGGGCAGACCTTACGGGCGGCGCTGTCAGAAGCGGGGATAGTGGCGGCGCAGGACGGTCACGTCCTGCCCGCGCAGGCGGGTGACCGAGTTGCCGGTCTCGGAGAAGATCGAATCCTCGTAGGCCGGGGACAGGACGTCGGTCACCAGCCCCATGGCCTGCACGAGCTCCTCCAGCACGACCGAGGCGATCTCGCGGCGCTGGATGTCGGCAGAGATCGCGACGGCCGCACCCGTGATCTCGTCCCCGCGCGAGCGCAGCACCACGCGGCCGATCGCCATCTCGGACCCGTCGAGTTCCGGCACGCTGGTGCCGCTTATGGCCCCGCCCTGCGGGGTTTCGACGAGGTAGAAGGGCACGTCGAATGGCGGCTCGAAGGCGCGCTCGAGATAGAGATGCGCGCCGGCGCCGTTGATCTCGGCGATGGCACGGTCGATGGACCGGTCGACGATGTCGAAGCGGTAGGTCGCGAAATCGGGCGCGATCTGCGCTATTCCGATCCGCAGCCGGAGGCGCCTCTCGGCCGGCCAGCGGATGAGCGGCTTGGCGCAGTCGCCGCCGGGCGGCGCGGCGCAGGCCACGAGGCGGTAGAAGGCGTCGTCCGAGACGAGGTCAGGCACGGCGACGTATTCCTGCGCCGCCGCCGGACGGGGCAGGATCACCAGTATCAGACAAAGGACGATGCAGACGCGCAACATGGCGATTTGATGGCAAGACCGGCGCGCCGTGGCAAGCACTATGGCGGTGCCGATGTCGGGGCTGTGGCTGGCAGGGCGCTCAGCCGACGCTTCCCCCGCGAAGATGTTTGCGCAGGAATCCGAGAACTGCCTGCCGCATTGTCGGCGTCTCGGCGTGGCCGCCGCGGGTCTCGGTGAGGACCTGCAGGCGTCCGGGTGCATCCGCTGCCGCGTAGGCTGCCCGCAGCCTTGCGAGCGCCGGATCCAGCGCGGCAGGCGGTGTCAGCGGGTCGCGGAGGCCCGCGGCGACAAGCTGCGGGCGCGGCGCGACGAGGGCCGCCACATCGCCCATGTCGCCC
>CAZUVG010000477.1:0-2723 GCA_964623765.1 uncultured Roseicyclus sp. | reverse complement strand
CCACGCGGTCGTCACGGCCTGCTCCACCGGTGCGCATGCCATCGGCGATGCGGCGCGGCTGATCGCGCTCGACGATGCCGATGTCATGGTCGCAGGCGGGGCCGAGGCGCCGATCTGCGAGATCGGGATTGCCGGTTTCAATGCCTGCAAGGCGCTGTCCACGAAGCGCGGCGATGAACCCGAGAAGGCCTCGCGTCCCTGGGACAGCGACTCCGACGGCTTCGTCATGGGCGAGGGCGCAGGCGTCGTGGTGCTTGAGGAATACGAGCACGCGAAGGCGCGTGGGGCGAAGATGTATGCCGAGATCCTCGGCTACGGCCTGTCCGGCGACGCCTACCACATCACCGCGCCGCCGCCGGATCACGAGGGCGCGGAACGGGCCATGCGGGCGGCGCTCAAGCGGGCGAAGCTTCAGCCCTCCGACATCGACTACGTCAACGCGCACGGCACCTCCACCATGGCCGACACGATCGAACTTGGTGCGGTGGAGCGGCTGATGGGCAACCATGCGGCCAACCTGCTCATGTCCTCCACGAAGTCCATGACCGGGCATCTCCTGGGCGCGGCCGGCGCGATCGAGGCGATCTTCGCCATTCTTGCCATACGCGACCAGGTGGCGCCGCCCACGATCAACCTCGACGACCCGGCCGCCGAGACGCCGGTGAACCTCTGCGCCAACGCTGCGCAGAAGGGCGAGATCGACATCGTGCAGTCGAATTCCTTCGGCTTCGGCGGGACCAACGCCTGCCTGATCATGGGGCGCGTTTAACCGGCATGTGGAAGCATATCGCCGCCAACGGGCTGAGCTTTCTCATCGTGATCGCGGCGGTAATCGCGGTCGCCATCGGCTGGGGCCAGCGCCAGTGGACGGCGGAGGGACCGCTCGACCGGGCGATCTTCTTCGAGGTGGAGCGCGGCGCGACGCTGCGGCAGGTGTCCGACGATCTCGCGGAGGCTGGCGCGGTTTCATCCGCGATGCTGTTCCGGCTGGGGACGGAATATGCCGACGCGGCAGGCGCCCTGCGCTTCGGGTCCTACGAGATACCTGCCCGGGCCTCGATGGAGACGGTCCTCGAGATCGTGACGGCGGGCGGGCCGTCGAGTTTCCGCTATGCCGCGACCTACGTGCTGAGGATCGAGGGGACGGGCGAATTGCGCCTGCGCGAGCGCCTTCCCGGAACGGGCGAGATCGTGGAACTGGAGACCTTCTCCTACGAGGACGGCGTTCCGGACCTCTACCGCGAACTCGTCGAGAACGACCAGATCACGGTCTATCGCGTTTCGGTGCCCGAGGGGCTGACCAGTTGGCAGATCGTGCAGGGGCTCAACGAGGCCGACTTCCTGTCGGGCGAGGTGACCGACATCCCTGCAGAAGGAATGCTGGCGCCCGACACCTACGAGGTGCGGCGCGGCGATGACCGGGAGGAACTGCTGGCGCGGATGCGGGCGGCGCAGGAGGTCATCCTCGCCGAGGCATGGGACGCGCGCGAGGACGGCCTGCCGATCGCAAGCCCCGAGGAGGCGTTGATCCTCGCCTCGATCATCGAGAAGGAGACGAGCGTCCCCGAGGAGCGCCGGCAGGTGGCGAGCGTCTTCGTCAACCGGCTGAACCGTGGCATGCGCCTGCAGACCGACCCGACGGTGATCTACGGTGTGACCAACGGGCGGGGCGTCCTGGGCCGCGGTATCCGTCAGTCGGAACTGCGCGACGAGAACCCCTGGAACACCTATGTCATCGACGGTCTGCCGCCGACGCCGATCGCCAACCCGGGCCGGGCGGCAATCGAGGCGGCGCTGAACCCCGACGAGACCGACTACGTCTTCTTCGTGGCCGACGGAACCGGAGGGCACGCCTTCGCGCAAACGCTCGAGGAGCATAACGAAAACGTGGCGCGCTGGCGCCGGATCGAGGCGGAAAGGGCCGCGTCCGGCAATTGACGGTGCCGCGGCTTGAGAATGTCTAATCGTTAACGTGCGCTTTTCCTGTGGGGCCGAATTAACCCATTGATAACGAAAAACTTGTTGACCCGGCGCGCGGTCCGTGGCATCCCTTCGGGCAAGCTGGACGAATTGGGCGAACGGCCCCGGGAGGCATCCCGAGGGCCGTTTCTTTTTTCATCTCGCATGTCCCCTTGACCGGGTGGCGCGGCTCCGGAGATCCGCCGGGGGCAGGGCTCGGGCCGCGCCGACGGCGCCGGCCACGGGGTTTCTACCCGCGGGGATCCCGAATGACCGACGAAACCGACGAAGCGCTGCCCGAGGGGGCGGACGACCTGGAGATGACGCTCGAGCGCGCGGAGACGCTGGTGGCGCGCGCGCAGGAGGTCTTCGAGACCACCGTCGAGGCGTTGCAGGAGGCCGTCCGTACGCTGAAGACCATGCCGGAGGCGGGCGAGCGCGAGGTGGTCAAGGACGTGCGGGCGATGAACAGCGCCCTGATGCTGGCGATCGATCTGCAGGAGAAGGCGCGTGAGGCGGGAAGCAGGCATTTCAGGACGGACGGGCGGGGAACCCTCGATCTCGCGGAGGCCCGGAAGGAGATCGCCTTCAGACTGGCTCGCCTCCGCGACGCCGGAGACGGAGCGCGCGTTTCTTGAGTCGCTGTCCGACAATGCGACCGCGGCGCTCGCCTGGCTGTTCGAGTTCTGGGCGCTGCCGCACCAGCTGCCACCGTCGGGCGACTGGCGCACTTGGGTGGTGCTGGGCGGGCGCGGCGCGGGCAA
>CAZUVG010000476.1:0-2734 GCA_964623765.1 uncultured Roseicyclus sp. | reverse complement strand
CTCCTTTGACGCTTCAACGAACATCATCAGGTTCGGTGCAGGAAATTTTGCCGGTGATTTCTCACAGGACGCTACCACTGACTTTGAGATTGCTTATGATTTCGATGACGGTGGTTCGGGCGTGGGTGGCAGAAATGGCGGCACTTCGAGTTCTGGAAGTATCATCAGCTTGGAAGTCACGGAAATCGCCCCCGTTCCTCTCCCTGCAGCCGGGTGGATGCTGCTCGCAGGCATAGGAGGTCTTGGGGTCATGGCGCGTCGGCGCAAGGCCTGAGACCCTTTTGCCGGGTCGGGCAACCGTCGATAGAAGCGGCGCAATCGCATCGAGATGATGTTCGGTCGCCTGAATGTCGTCAGCCGGATCGCGACCTGCCAAGACCGCTGCCCTTTCAGCCCACAAGAGGTCTGCACACGCATCTGGGAGTTCTGCGGGAGCCTTTCGTGACCGAGGTCGCGCGGGCGCCAACACCGCCCGCGCGCCTGTCATCCTATTCCGGGAAGTGCGGCCGGTCCGTGTTGTAATGCTTGGCGAGGTAGTCGAGCACGATCTCGCGGTCGTCCTCGGGGATGGGCTGCATACCCTGCTTCTCGACCATCCAGACGAGCAACTCGTCCCAGCCCTCGCGGGTCTGGCCCTGCTGCGCGACGATCATGGTCGAATGGCAGGAGGCGCAGTAATCGTAGGTCAGCCCCGCGCCCTCCGCCGGGTAGAGCGCGCCCACGTCGCCCACGTCCGCCGAAGTCTCGCCCTCCTCCTGTGCCGCGACCGGCGTGGAGAGCACGGCGGCCACGAGGACCGCCGTCAGTCTCGTGCAATGTCGCAAGGCGTCACCTGTCCCCGGCCTGCACGGCCACCTTGTGGAACGAGTTGTTCAGGTATCCCTTCGGGTTCCAGCGGATCGCGTGGGGCTGCATGACACCGGCGCTGTCGGTCGCCCGCGCCCAGATCTCGTAATAGCCCGCCTGCGGAACGGTGACATTCGTCCGCCAGTTCTGCCACGCGCCCTCGTTCACCGGATCGTCGAGGTCCACCTCCTGCCAGCTCTCGCCGTAGTCGGTGGAGATCTCCATCCGGTCGACCCTGCGATCTCCCGACCAGGCATGGCCGCGGACCTCGAACTCGGTGCCGGTGTCGGCGCCGTCCCGCGGATGCGTGATCAGCGATTTCACGGGCATTGCGTGGATCGTCTCGAAATCCTCCTCCGGCACGTCCGTTCCGGGCGCCACCGGGTAGACCGGCACGCTGTAGGAGGGCGCGGCCATCTTCGTGCCGTCGTGCTTCTGGTCCAGAAGCTCGATCCGCGTGAGCCACTTCTGCGAACACGACCCGGGCCATCCCGGCACGACGAGGCGCAGCGGCGCGCCGTTCATCGGGTGAAGCGCTTCGCCGTTCATCTCGAAGGCGATCAGCACGTTGTCGGTCATCGCCTTGTCGATCGGCACGCCGCGCGACAGGGGCGAGCGGTCGGGATCGCCCGACAGGTGCTGGTCCGCCCCGTAATGGCCGGTATAGACGACGCTGTCCTGCACCCCGGCCGCCTCCAGCACGTCGCGCAGCCGCACGCCCGTCCATTCCGAGCAGGCGACCGCGCCATGGGTCCACTGGTTGCCCGAGGCCGGCGGGTCGAAGAAGGCCCGCCCGTTGCCGCCGCATTCGAGCGTGAGCGCCATCGTCACGACCTCGAAATTCTCGCGCAACTCGTCGATGGACATCTCCATCGGGTTGTCGACGCGCCCGTCCACGGTCAGCGTCCAGCCCTCGGCCGCGGTATCCGCGGGCACGAGGCCGTTGTTGCGGATGAAGTGCCGGTTCTTAGGCGTGATCGCGTCGTCCAGCAGATGCGCCGGCGTCTCGGCGTTGACCGGCCGGTCGTTGAGCAGGTCGAGCCCGTCCTTGCCGTCCAGCACGCCGTTCTGCCCAAGCGCCCGCGTCGCGGTCATCTGGAGCGGTATGGCCACCCCGAGAACGCCACCGGCCATACCCAGCGCCGAGGCGCCGAGAAACGAGCGCCGGCTTGCATCGCTCGGCCCTGCATCGAACGCGCCGGCGGTTCCCGGCTCTTGCCGCGGCGCGGCGGCCTGCCTGTCTCCCGGCGGGAAATCGAAACGCTGATCCTTCATGGTGCACCTCCCTTATGCGGGAGGAAAACGCATGCGCCGGCGACAGGTTCCCATGCCGCTTGCAATCTCCGGAAATTGCGCCGACGAGGAGCCATGCCCCAAGAGCCCCCCGAAACCGCCTTCTGGAACCGCGTCGCCCGCCGCTACGCCGCGTCGCCCATGCGCAAGCCCGAGGACTGGGAGCGCACGCTCGACCGCGTCCGCGCGCATCTCGCCCCGGGGGGACGGGTACTTGAACTCGGGTGCGGCACCGGCTCCACCGCACTCCGCCTCGCGCCCGACGTCGCCTCCTACACCGGCACCGACGCCGCCTCGGAGATGATCGCCATCGCGCGGGAGCGGCTGGCCGAGGCGCCGACGGACGGCCTTACCTTCGAGACCGCGCGCTGCGGGGACGGCTCGCTGCCCGTGGGTCCGTTCGACGCGATCCTGGCCTTCAACCTCCTCCACCTGCTGCCCGACCTGCCCGCGGCACTTGCCGAGGCGCGGGCGCGGCTGCGTCCGGACGGTCTCCTCGTCACCAAGACGCCTTGCCTCGGCGGCCGCTGGGCCGTGCTGTGGCCGGTGGTGGCGGCGCTGAAGGCCGCAGGCAAGGCCCCCCCATTCCGCTTCG
>CAZUVG010000475.1:0-2735 GCA_964623765.1 uncultured Roseicyclus sp. | reverse complement strand
AGCGACCTTCCTCAGAGAGTGCCCGGCTCAACCCACACGGATTCCCGAAGACCCAGGATACTCCGAGGACCATGTCGTTATGCCCCAAGACTCCGGGCTCCGTCTGAGATTGCGTCTCCAGGGATGGTGGTGCGGGCGGGACGATGCAATTCGGGTCATGCCATGGCGCGTCGTGAGGAGAGCTGCTGTGGCGAAATACATGATCGGTACCGGGAACGCATTAGGTATCGTATCGGCGAAGGCTAACAGGAGCGTGGTTGCGAGGGCGATGTGATAATCGCTGTTAGAGCCTTGGCTTCCGGGTGAAGACCGCGTCGTTCGCAGTGCAAGCACGGCTGGAATGATGAGCCAGCCGTACAGGCAGATGAGGCCGAATGCTCCGTTCTGGCCGAAGACGATGATCCACCAGCCGTCCGTCACGGAGATGTCCCGGCCGGATTCGTCGTAGACGCGATTTCGGCCCCAGCCGCCCCAGCCGAATATTGGTTGTTCGCGGGCCTTGGCGGCGAGGATGTCTTCGTTGTCGAGTCGGAACTGAAACGAGCCGGCGCGATCGTCGTCGATGAGGGTTGCGAGGGCGGGAATCGGCTGCCCGCTCCACGTGCCCGTGGCTCGCGACGCGAGGACGGCCACCAGGAGTCCGGCCAGTGCGAGGGCGGGCCAGGTGCGGCGGGTGGTCCGAACCGCGACGAGGATGGCGACGCCAAGGGCCGCTAGCGCCCACGCTCCGAGGCTGCGGCACAGCAGCACCGAGAGTCCGAGCACGAGAGTGGCCGGGACGATCGGGACCGGCACGCCGAAGACCGGGATCACCTTGCGTGAGCGATCGAACAGAGCGAGTCCGAGCGCGAGCAGGAATGCCATGGCCATCCACATGGAGACCTGCAGGCCGTGCGCCATGAACACCGTCGGGCGCCAGCCGCCGAAGCGGTAGACCTGCCCGAACGAGTGCTGGAAGTAGCCGTACACCATGCGGTGCAGCTGCGGGCTCATCCGTCCCTCGTACATGACGAGCGGCACGTACAGCAGGCCGAAGACGATGATGACCCGCACGATGCGGCCAAGGTCCTCGTCATTGCGGCAGAAGAGCCGGCCCGCGAGATAGGGGGCGCCGAACTCGACGATGCGATTGAAGACGTTGGAGGCGGCGTCGTACGGGCCGAGCCCGTTCGCGAGGCTGGAGAACGCCCCAGACAGGAGCCAGCCGAGAAACAGCAGATCGACCCAGTGCCACCGGATCCGCGTGAGGCGGCTGGTCCCGAACAGCGCGATCAGCAGCAGCAGGACGTAGTTCGCGGCACTGGTCTTGTCGTAGTCCGGAAGGCCCACGAAGCCATAGCCCGCCATCGGCAGGAAGCACCAGCCGGCGGCGAGGATGATGCTGCACGCGGTGACCGGCTTCGTCGTGAACCAGACGAGCAGGGCGAAGACCGGGAAGCCGATCAGGGCGACGGGGACGAGGATGCTCACCGGGGGCGCTCGAGCTCGAGGGGCCGTCGCCGAACGCATCGCAGGCCGGGGCCTCGGCCCGTCGCCGCACGCCACCGCCGCGCTCTCCGGCGTACCGGCTTCATGTCCCGCATCTCACGTTCCCGCATGCAGCCTGTGATGTCGCCGGCCCCGACGGCCGAGACGCGTTGACGCCGCCGCACCTCGCCCGCCCCCCGGGCTCCGTGCTCGCACCGCCCGCCGGCGCGACGCACACGGCCACTCGACATCCCGTCCGGGTTCCCGGATCGTCACGATCGACCCGCGGGCTGAGCGACCGCCACGCTCGTGCGATTGGCGATGCTACCGGAGCCCGGACGCCCGCACCCGCCCCGCGCAGCAGCCGCGCGGTCATTCCGCCGATACTCTCCCGAGCGCTGCGGCCCTCCCCGGCCCTCCCCGGCGCTCCCCGGCACTCCTTGGACCCCGCATGGCCTCACCCCGCGTCACCGCCGTCATGCTCGCCGGCTCCCTCCGCCCGTCGGAGCTGCAGGCCGCCGTCGGGCACCCGGCGGTCTGCCTGCCGGTCGCCCCCGGCGAGACGCTGCTCGAACGATGGTGCCGCCGGCTCGGTTCGCTGCCGGGCTTCGCCGGCGGCCTGGTCGCCGTCTCCACGGAGCCCGAGCGGGCGGCGGCGGAAGCCGCGCGGCCGGCCGACTGCCCGCTCACCGTGCTCGCCGATCCCCGCCCCTGGCGGGGCATGGCCGGCCTGCTCCGCGACGTCCGGTCGCACCTGCCCGCGTGCGACGTCGTGCTCGCGATCGAAGCCGGAACCCTCCCCCCGGAGGACCTCGGCCCGCTGCTGGCCGCGATCGAGCCCGGGCGCACCGCCCTCGCCGTCGGCACCGACGCCTCCGGCCAGGCGGCCGGGGCCTACGCCCTCGAGATCGGCCTGCTCGACCGCATCGAGGACGTCGGCTACCGCGATCTCAAGGAGCAGCTCCTGCCCGAGCTGCACGCGGACGGGGTGGCGACGCGGGCCGTGGTGCTCGGGCCGAGCGTCATCCGTCTCCGCCGGCGGGAGGGATATCTCCGGGCAGTGGCGGCGGCGATGAACGCGGGGGCCGGCCTCGGCGTATCTGACGCGGAGCCTCGCGCGGATGCCGATGCGGCCGCGGTGGGGGTTCGGTGGGTCCGGTCGCTCGTGTCGCCCGGCGCCCGGGTGTCCGAGAAGGCCGTCCTCGCCGACGCCGTGGTGCTGGACGGGGCGAGCGTTGCCGACGACGCGGTCGTGAGCCGGGCCGTCA
>CAZUVG010000474.1:0-2742 GCA_964623765.1 uncultured Roseicyclus sp. | reverse complement strand
GCGTCCGCAGTCTCGGCGGGTTCGAAGCCGTTCTCGGCAGCACCCGTCGCGACCCCCGGCGCGTCCTCGAAGGCCATGCGTCCCTCGGCACGGGCGGCGTCGCGGATTCGCGCCAGCCGCGCGGCGACGGAATCGTCGGGCGCGTCGGCTTCGGTTTCGAGCATGGGCTCCCCGACGTCCTCGTTCCAGCGTGGGCCGGTCTCGGCGAAGAAGGCCTCGATGCTGTCCTCGCCGGGGGAGAGGGCAGGCTCCGCCGTCATCCGCGTGTGCTGGGCATCGCTATCCCCGGACGCGGCATTGGCGGCTGCCATGGCCGCCGCGACGGCGGACAGGGCATCGGCCCCCTGCGTGCCAGGTTCGTCGGCATCGTCTTCGGCAGACGTATCAGCCCGGGTTTCGCTGGGTGCGGCCCCTGCCGCGTCGGTGTCCAAAGTCTCGAATGACCCGGCGGTCGGCGGCCAGTCTTCCTCCGCCTGGGGGTAGGGGGCGGCATCGATGTCGGCGGCAGCAGCGAGATCGTCCGCGGATGCCGGGGCGCCGTCTTCGGCTCCGGCGTCGCGGTCGGCAGCTTCCGTGTCCGCGAGCGCATCTTCCGCGGGTGCCCCGGACGTCTCTTCGTCCGGCTCGGCCCCCGCCACGGGTTCCGGTGGCGCCGCTGGCTGCTCGGCAGGCGCCGTCGGTTCATCTTCCTCCGCGGCCGCCGCGGAGCGGGCGTCGCGCGGGCTGGGCGCAGGCGGGGCAGCGGGCCGGGCAGCGTCCGTCTCGGTCGCCTGCGGGCGCAGAAGGAGGCCATGCTCGAGAATTCGCGCTTCGACGCGGCGCTGGATCGCGGCTTCGGTGATGCGCTGCAGCTGGTCGGTGTCGGGCGTCGGCGGCTCGGCCCCGAAGAAGCGGTCCTCGGCGGCGAGATCGCGGAAATACTCGGCGATGTCCTTCATCGCGTTGAAGGGGTCGTCGAAGCCTTCCAGAGTGCACGAGAACGTGCCGTACGACACTGTCAGGATCTTGTTCGCGTCACCCATGTCAATCTTCACTCTGCCTTCGATGGTCTCGTCCGGCCGGCCCCGGGACGGTATCACTGCGCCATTGCCCGCACAAAACTGATTCCAGAAGAACGGGACGGGAATAGGGCCAATACATGGAGATTGTTCTCGTGAACGGCCAGAAAATGCCATTTGACCGGCCCGTCGTCGACAGACTGGAACCTGTCACGCTGCTGGGCGGTGGAGCGCTCGGGCCCGGAGATCTTGCGGAGGCAATGGCCCTTGCGCCGACGCTGGTGGCCGCCGACAGCGGTGCCGATGCCGCGCTTGCCGCGGGGCTCCGGCCGGCGGCGGTGATCGGCGACATGGACTCGATCTCGGCCGCCGGGCGGGCGCTTCTGGAGGGCGACCTTCTGCACGAGGTCTCCGAACAGGACAGTACCGATTTCGACAAGGCGCTCAGGCACCTGTCGGCGCCACTCACGCTGGCGATCGGTTTCACCGGGGCGCGCCTCGACCATGAACTCGCCGTGTTTCACACTCTGGCCGCGCGTTCCGTGCATCGTTGCATCGTTGTCGGCCAGCGCGACATCGTGCTGAACGCGCCGCCGCGGCTGGAGGTTGCGCTCGCGGCCGGAACCCGCGTCTCCCTCTTTCCCATGACGCGCGTGACCGGGCGTTCGGAAGGCCTGCGCTGGCCGATCGCGGGGCTGGAGTTCCACCCCGCCCGCCGTATCGGCACCTCCAACGAGGCCACGGGCGGCCCCGTCACGATCGAGGCCCATGCGCCGGGCCTCCTTGTCATCCTGCCGCGCGAGACGCTCGCCCCCGTCGTCGCCGCAATGCTCGACCCGGCGGCAGCCCGCTGGCCGGAGGGCGCGGCAGGCCGGGGCGGCGTTTAGCCCTCGCGCACCGGTGCCCGCTTCGCTAAGAGGGTGGCCGAGTGAGCACGGATCAAGCACGGAGCCGAGGATGTCGTCCGAGTTTTCCGCGATAGACCGGGCGAAATACGTCGCCGCCCGCCGCGCCGTCGACTTCGTCGAGGACGGGATGCGGGTGGGCCTCGGCACCGGCTCCACCGCCGCGTGGATGGTCCGCTGTCTCGGCGAGATGGTGCGCGATGAGGGGCTGATGGTCACCTGCGTCGCCACCTCGAAGCGCACGGCCGAGCTGGCGACGCAGGTCGGGCTCAAGGTCAAGAGCCTCGACGAGGTGCGCTGGCTCGACGTCACGATCGACGGCACCGACGAGTTCGACGCCGACCTCAACCTGATCAAGGGCGGGGGCGGCGCGCTCCTGCACGAGAAGATCGTGGCGACCGCGTCCGACCAGATGATCGTGATCGCGGACCGCTCGAAGCAGGTGGACAGGCTCGGCGGCTTTCCCCTGCCGGTCGAGGTGATCCCGTTCGGCTGGCAGACGACACAGGCCCTGATCGAGGAGATGCTGACCAACGTGGAAGTCATGGGCCGTTCGGTGCAGGTGCGCTTGGACGGCGACGCGCCGTTCCGCACCGACGAGGGCAACCTGATCCTCGACTGCTACCTGCGGCGCATCTCCAATCCCGCGCAGCTGAGCCTCGTGCTGAACCAGATTCCCGGGGTGGTGGAGAACGGTCTCTTCCTAGACGTCTGCGACGTGGTCGCGATCGGAAGTTCGGACGGCACGGTGGAGCTGCGCGACATCACGGCGGGCACCGTGCTCCACGAGCGGATCGACCTGCCGGAGGGCGACAACCTCTTCGTGGACATCATCGACT
>CAZUVG010000473.1:770-2743 GCA_964623765.1 uncultured Roseicyclus sp. | reverse complement strand
CGGGGAAGACCGCGTTATTCCGCGCGCGCAGCAGGAAGTGCATCTTGCGGATGCCGAAGTAGTGGAAGTTGAAGCACAGCTCCGGCGTCACGTAGGCATTCGGAACCTGCTCGTGCGGGAGCACGATGTTGAGCCCGATGGAGCATCCGCCAGCCTCCGCCGCGCCGCGGTTGCCCGCCTCCATGACACCGGGGCCACCGCCGGTGACGATGACGTCCTTCTTGCAGCCGCTCTCGACGGAGCGCTCCGTGATCGCCCGGGCGAAGCGGCGCGCCTCCTCGTAGTAGCCGCTCATCTCGGCAAGCCGCCCCTTCCGCGCGCCCTCCCGCTCCTCGGGGGAGGGGATGCGGGCGCCGCCGAAGAGGACCACGGTCGATTCGATGCCCCAGGCGTCGAGTTCGAGTTCGGGCTTTAGGAGTTCGAGTTGTAGCCGGACCGGGCGCAACTCGTCCCGCAGGAGGAAGTCGGGATCGTCGAAGGCGAGCCTGTAGGCCGGCGACCGCGCCTGTGGCGTGTCGGGCGCCTGCCGCGTCGACCTCAGGTCCTGGTCGGCGTGGCGGAACGGGCCGTGGCGCGGATCGTCGTTCATGTCCTTCCCTCCGGTGCGAGACGGGTGGCACGTAGCCCGGGGCGGGCCGGATTGCCAGCGGCAGGCATGGCCGCTATGACGCCGCGAAACCCGCAAGACCCGGAGGCGCCACCCCATGTCCATCGCCGAGCTCGAGACCGCCATCGAAGCCGCCTGGGAGGCGCGCGACGAGATCACCCCCGCGACCAAGGGCGCGACGCGTGATGCCGTGGAGGCGACGCTGCACGCGCTCGACCAGGGCGAGCTGCGCGTGGCCGAGAAAGGTTCGGACGGCGACTGGCACGTGAACCAGTGGGCGAAGAAGGCCGTTCTCCTCGGCTTCCGGCTTCAGGACATGGGCGTGCAGACGGGCGGGCCGCAGGGCGGCACGTGGTGGGACAAGGTCGACTCGAAATTCGCGCATTGGGGCGAGGCGCAGTGGAAGGCGGCCGGTTTCCGGGCCGTGCCGAACTGCGTCGTCCGCCGCTCGGCCCATATCGGCCGCGGCGTGGTGCTCATGCCCTGCTTCGTGAACCTCGGCGCCTACGTGGACGAGGGCACCATGGTCGACACCTGGGCCACCGTCGGCTCCTGCGCGCAGATCGGCAAGAACGTGCACCTGTCGGGCGGCGTCGGCATTGGCGGCGTGCTGGAGCCGATGCAGGCCAATCCCACGATCATCGAGGACAATTGTTTCATCGGCGCCCGGTCCGAGGTTGTCGAGGGCTGCATCGTGCGCGAGGGCGCGGTGCTGGGGATGGGCGTGTTCATCGGCCAGTCGACCAAGATCGTCGACCGCGAGACCGGCGAGGTCTTCATGGGCGAGGTGCCGCCCTATTCGGTGGTCGTGTCGGGGTCGATGCCGTCGAAGAACGGGGTGAACCTCTACTGCGCGGTGATCGTGAAGCGGGTCGACGAACGCACGCGCGCCAAGGTCGGCATCAACGAGTTGCTGCGCGACTGATCTGGCGCCGCCGGGTGCGAGAGTGTCGGCCAAGCCTCTCGGGGGCAAAGGCCTTGGCCAGGATTTCGGCGCCGGGCGCGGTCAATCCTCGCGGGAGAGCAGCCCGTACTTGCGCAGCTTGACGTAGAGCGACTGGCGCGAAAGGCCCAGCATCTCGGCCGCTGCCACGCGGTTGTTGCGCGTGAGCTCCACCGCCGTCTCGATGCACATCTTCTCGACGACGTCGGTCGTCTCGGCGACGATATCCTTCAGCGTGGCCGAGCCCACCAGCTCCATCACCGAGCGCATCGCGTCGTCGCTCACCCCCACGCCCGGCTTGCGCAGCGCTTCGGCGCGGCTCGCATCGCGGATGACGAAGACGAAGGCGGGGTGCGACCGGTCGGCGAGGTAGGTGGCCGAGATCTCGACCGAGACGGACGAGCCGTACTCGCTGGCGAGCTT
>CAZUVG010000473.1:0-760 GCA_964623765.1 uncultured Roseicyclus sp. | reverse complement strand
GAGCTTGGTGGGGTACATCCGCATCTGACCGGCGCGCTCGGCGTTCTCGAGCAGCACCTTGAGGTCGACCGCCCCGCGCGAGAGGAACTGTGCAAGGCTGCGGCCCTTGACCGACGAGACATGGGCAGCGTCGGTAAGCCCGAGGAAGGCGTCGTTGGCCGCGCGGATCACGCCGTCGGCATCGGTGAAGACGATCCCGTCGACCCCTTCGACGAACAGACCGTGCAGATCGCTTGCGAGGCTGCCGAGGGTCACCGGCGCGTCATCTTCCGCGCCGAGGCGGACGAGGAGCATTCGCTCGCCCGCCGCGCGGAAGGCGAAGGGATTGAGCGACACGGTCGTTCCGGTGCGCTTGATTCGGGCAGTGACTGGGCCGGCGCCCTCGGTGATCGCGGCGCTCGTGAGCGTTTCGACGAACTCGCCGCGCTTCTTGCCCTCGAATTCGGTGGCGAAGGTCGTGCCCACCGCCTCGTCGCGCGACAGGTCGAGCAGGTCGGCGGCGGCGGCGTTGGCGTCGGTGATGCGCCCCGTTCCGATCGAGACGAAGACGAGCGGCTCGGTGGTCACTTCCATCAGTACGCGGTAGCGCGTGTCGAAATCGCGCTGGACCTCGTAATCCTGCTCGAGCGCGAGCTGCGCCTTGACCAGCTGCTCCTGCATCTCGGCGATGGGGCGCAGGTCGCGGCCGAGCATCAGCACCGTGCCGTCCGGCCCGATGCGATGGAAGGAGTAGCGGATGGGAAATTCCACCCCGCCGCGC
>CAZUVG010000472.1:0-2749 GCA_964623765.1 uncultured Roseicyclus sp. | reverse complement strand
TCGTTGCCTGCCAGCAGCACGCCGTTGCGGTCGAAGATCAGCCCCCGCTCGGGCGGCAGGAGCCGCAGGTTGACCCGGTTCTCCTCTGCCAGAAGACGGAAGTCGTCGGCCCGCTCCACCTGCAGGTAACGCATCCGCGCGGCCAGCACGCCCGACGTGGCGAGGAACAGGCCGCCCATAACGACAGCCCGCCGCCCGATGACGCGGGCACTTTCCTCTAGGTCTCTCTGGCTGCGCTTCACTTGGCGCTTCTCCGGGGTGCGATGGGCGGGGTCACAGCGGCTCCAGTTCCGCGGGCCCGAGTTTACGAAGTCGGAAGACGAATTTCGAGACCGCGACGACGAGCGGATAGATCGCGACGGTGACGATTCCGTGTGCGAGGCCGAGGCCAAGCGGCGGCGGGTCGATGAAGAGAAGCCACATCAGCACCCGCTCGGCCAGGATCATGCCCGCGACGGCACCCGCGATCGCGCCCCATTCGACGAGGAATGGGAATTCCGTCATCTGCAGGCGGCGGCGCCTGAGGCTCTCGGAGGCGAGCACGGCGAGCGCTGTCCAGAGGCCCGGCGGGCGCTGGAACAGGAAGTCTGCAAGCAGGAAGACGGCGACGATCGAGGCGAGCGGCACGACCGCCGGCTGGCGCAGGAGCCATGCGAAGGTCAGCGCGAGCAGGATGTCCGGGCCTGGCAGGCCGCTGTCCCCGAGGCCGAGCGGCAGCAGGCGCAGCATGATGAGCCCCATGCACAGGGCGAGGAATACCATCCGGTAGGTCCAGATGTGGCGCGCCGAGGTTGCCGGGCTCAACGGTTTTCCTCCAGCCGCGCCTCGTCCACCTCGCGCGGCAGGGGCGCGCGCGGCGATCCCGCGGCATCCGCACCGGTTGCGGCGGCACCATCCTCCGGCAGCGGCCAGGGAGGGCCGATGAGGCTGCCGGGATCGTCGAGCGAGGTGCCCGGGTGGCTTCGCATCACGCGCAGGAACTGGAGCCTCACGAGATCGGCCGCGAGCCGCGCCCTGAGCCGTCCGTCCGTGGTCTCGATCACCTGCCCGACAAGCAGGCCCGGCGGGAACAGCCCGCCGTCCCCCGACGTGACGATCCGGTCGCCCGCGCTCACGTCCTCGGGCGCGTCGACGAAGTCGAGAAGAGGCGCCTGGCTGTTGTCCCCCATCAGAAGCGCCTGCTGCCCCGAGGGCTGGATCGTCACCGGGATCCGGCTGTTCGAATCGGTCAGCAGCAGCACCCGGCTCGTCCGCTCGCCCACGCCAGAGACGCGGCCGACGACGCCGAGGCCGTCCATCGTCGCCCAGCCGTCGAGGATGCCGTCCCGCGCGCCCACGTTGATCAGGACCGACCGCCGGAAGGGCGAGCCCGAATCGGCCAGCACAAGCCCTGTTACGAAGGTGAGTTCGGGGTTCAGCTGCACGCGGTTGAGGTCGAGAAGGCGCGCATTCTCCTGCTCTAGCTGAAGGGCCGCCTCGCGCCAGGCGCGCATCTGCTGAAGCTCGCGGCGAAGTTCCTGGTTCTGCTCGAAAAGCCGTGCGTAGCTCTGGAACTCGTCGAAGATGCGGGCGACGCCCGTCACCGGTGCCATGACCCATTCCATGTTCGGCACGAAGGTATCGACGATGGCGGCGCGCAGCCGTTCCACCCGCGGGTTGTCTATTCGCCAGAGCACCACGAGCCCGACCAGAAACAGCACCAGCACCGCCACCATGAGGCGCCGGACGGGTCTGGCATAGACGCTGTCGTAACTGTCGCGTGCCATTGCGCTCCTTAAGCGGACGCGAGGCCCGGATCGCGGAGGGTCAGCTGTCGTAGTCGATTGCGTGGCGAAGGAGGTTCTCGTATTCCAGCGCCTTGCCGGTCCCCAGTGCCACGCAATTGAGGCTCTCGTCCGCCACCGAGATGGCGAGGCCCGTCTGCTCGCGCAAGGCGAGGTCCAGCTCTCCCAGAAGCGCGCCGCCCCCCGTCAGCATCACGCCCCGGTCGACGATATCCGCGGCGAGATCGGGGGGCGTGGCCTCGAGCGCGCCCATGACCGCCTCGCAGATCGACTGCACGGGTTCCGCGAGCGCCTCGGCGACCTGCGCCTGGCTGATCTCGGTTTCCTTCGGCACGCCGTTCAGGAGGTCCCGGCCCCGGATGCGCATGGACGATCCGCGGCCGTCGTCGGGCATCCGCGCCGTTCCGATGGAGGTCTTGATCCGCTCCGCCGTCGACTCGCCGATCAGCAGGTTATGCTGGCGGCGCAGGTAGGAGATGATGGCCTCGTCCATCCTGTCGCCGCCGACACGGACCGACCGGGCATAGACGATGTCGGCGAGCGAGAGGACAGCCACCTCGGTCGTGCCGCCGCCGATGTCCACGACCATGGAGCCGGTGGGATCGGTGATCGGCATTCCCGCCCCGATCGCTGCCGCGATGGGCTCGGCGATGAGGCCCGCCTTGCGCGCGCCGGCCGACAGGACCGACTGGCGGATGGCCCGCTTCTCCACCGGGGTGGCGCCGTGGGGGACGCAGACGATGATCTTGGGCTTTGTGAAGGTGGTGCGCTTGTGGACCTTGCGGATGAAGTGCTTGATCATCTCCTCGGCCACGTCGAAATCCGCGATGACCCCGTCGCGCATCGGCCGGATCGCCTGTATCGAGCCCGGGGTCCGGCCGAGCATCAGTTTCGCGTCCTCGCCGAAGGCCAGCGCCTTCTTCACGCCGTCCTTGACCTGATAGGCGACGACCGAGGGCTCGTTC
>CAZUVG010000471.1:0-2750 GCA_964623765.1 uncultured Roseicyclus sp. | reverse complement strand
ATCACGCTCGGCATCGTCGTGGACGACGCGATCGTGGTGGGGGAGCATGCCGACCACCGCGCGCGCAGTCTCGGCGAGGACCCTGTGACGGCTGCCGAGAACGCCGCCCGCCGCATGGCCGCGCCCGTCTTCTCGGCCACGCTGACGACGATCCTCGCCTTCGCGGCGCTCGTGACGGTGGGCGGGCGCTTCGGCACCCTGATCGCCGACATCCCCTTCACCGTGATCGTGGTGCTGATCGCGAGCCTCGTGGAATGCTTCCTGATCCTGCCGAACCACATGGCCCACGCGCTTGCCCACTCGGCGAAGCGGCACTGGTACGACATTCCCTCGCGCACGGTGAACCGCGGCTTCGAATGGGTGCGCGAGCGGGCCTTCCGCCCGCTGATGCGCTGGGTCGTCCGGGCGCGCTACCCGGTCATGGCCGCCGTGATCCTCGTCCTCGCGAGCCAGGTCGCCGTGTTCCTGCGCGGCGACGTCACCTGGCGCTTCTTCAACGCGCCGGAACAGTCGAGCGTGTCGGGCAACTTCGCCATGCTCGACGGTGCGACGCGCGCCGACAGCATCGAGATGATGCGCGAGATGCAGCGCGCGACCGAGGCCGCGGCCGCCCGGTTCGAGGCGGAACACGGGCTGAACCCCGTGGACTACGTCATCGCCGAGATCGGCGGGAACACGGGCGGGGGCCTGTCGGGCGCGGACACGAAGGACGCCGACCTTCTCGGCTCCATCGCGATCGAACTGATCGACGCGGACCTCCGCCCCTATTCCTCCTTCGCCTTCGTCGGCGCCCTGCAGGACGAGGTGCGCAACCTGCCCCTGACCGAGACCGTCAGCTTCCGCGGCTGGCGTGGCGGGCCCGGGGGCGACGCGATCGACGTGCAGATCTACGGCGCAGACACGCCGACGCTGAAGGCCGCGGCCGTGGCCGTGCAGACCGCGCTCGCCGTCTATCCCGAGGTCTCGGGGCTCGAGGATTCCATGTCCTACGACCGGGAGGAGCTGAGCCTCGAACTCACGCCGCAGGGCGAGGCGCTGGGCTTCTCCATCGACCGGCTGGGGCGCGTTCTGCGCGACCGGCTTGGCGGGATCGAGGCCGCGACATTCCCCGTTGGGCCGCGCACCGCCTCGATCCGGGTCGAACTGCCCGCGGGCGAACTGACCGCCGATTTCCTCGACCGCACCCTCCTGCGGGCCGAGAGCGGGCAATACGTGCCGCTCGCCGACATCGTCACCGTCGCGGCGCGGCAGGGTTTCTCCACCATCGACCGGGAGAACGGCATCCGCCTCGTCTCGGTCACCGGCGACCTTTCCGAGGACGACCCGGCCCGCGCCGAGGCCATCATGGAAGAGTTGCGCGAGACCATCCTGCCCGCCATCGAGGCCGATTTCGGCGTCGCCACGCAGCTGTCGGGCCTCGCCGAGCAGGAACGGGCGTTCCTGAGCGACGCCATGACGGGGTTCGTCCTCTGCATCATCGGCATCTACCTCGTGCTCGCGTGGATCTTCGCCAGCTGGACGCGGCCCATGGTGGTGATGGCCATCATCCCCTTCGGCCTTGTCGGCACGATCTACGGACACTTGCTGTGGGACGTGCCGCTGTCGATGTTCACCGTGGTCGGGCTGATCGGGATGACGGGCATCATCATCAACGACTCCATCGTTCTGGTGACGACGGTCGACGAATATGCCGAGACGCGCGGCCTCGTCCCGGCCATAATCGACGGGGCCTGCGACCGCCTCCGGCCGGTGCTGCTGACGACCCTGACGACGGTGCTGGGCCTCGCGCCGCTCCTGTACGAAGGCTCGGCGGACGCCCAGTTCCTGAAACCCACGGTCATCACGCTGGTCTACGGGCTTGGCTTCGGCATGGTGATCGTCCTGCTCGTCGTCCCGGCGATCCTGGCCATGCAGCAGGACGTGGGCCAGCAGCTGACGGCGCTGCGCCGTGGCCTGCGCGCCTTTGGCCGGAACCGGCCGGTGGCGCTGTTTCTCGGAACTCTCGCGGCGCTGTCGGCCGGGGCCTTTGCCGCGACGCTCGGGGCGCAGATCGCGACAGGCCGCATGGCCGGCCCGCTGGGCGGGATCGGCGATGGGTCGCTGTCGACAGCGGCAGGGGTGTTCGTTGCGACCGTGGCCGCACTGTGCCTCCTGGCCTGGATCGCGGTCGCCGCGGTCGCCCTGATGCGCAAGCCTGCCTGACGCTTCGGCGCGCCGTCCGGCCGTCAGCCGCGACAGCCGCCGAGGTCCACGACCATGTGGCTGCCGATCACCGTCACCCGCAGATCGCCCCGGTCCAGCGCGAAGGGCCCGTGATCCGGCGGCACGAGATCGGCAACACCGGTCACCGTTCGACCATCGCGCGAGGTCGCCGCCTCCGAAACCCAGATCTCCGGGTCGCTGTGCTCGAGCACAAGCGTCTCGTTCTCGCCCGTGTCCGGGAGACCCGCCGTCACCGTCACTCGCAGCCCGTCCGAGATCGGCTCCACGGAGCAGCGCGCATCGCCCGCACCGGCCTCGGCGGCCGTGAGCGGCCGGGCCGAAAGCGCCAGCCCGATATCCGCATCCCGCGTGGGATCCGGAAGCAGTTCGCCGTCGAGATCGAGCGTGACCGGCATGCAGATGTCGAGGCAGACGCCCATGTCGAGCCTGCCGCTGACACGATGGGTCCCATCGCCTTCCAAGACGAACTCCACCGGCAGGATCACGTCGTCACGGTATCCGATCGAGCGGATGCCGTTGGCGAAGAA
>CAZUVG010000470.1:0-2752 GCA_964623765.1 uncultured Roseicyclus sp. | reverse complement strand
GTCATTCCCTCGAACCGCTGCGCCCCGATCATCACCGCGGCCCCGCCGGCAGCCGACGCGAGCTGTGCCCGCGCGGCGTCCGACCGCCCCAGCAGGACCGGAAGGCTCGTTTCGGGCCAGACGACGAGGTCCGGGGCGCCGAGGTCGGGGTCGGGCGGCGCCGACGTCAGCTCGCGCCCCCGTTGCCAGAAGACCGGGATCATGTCGTCGCGCCACTTGAGGTGTTGCGCGGCGTTCGGCTGGACAAGGCGCACCACCGGCGCGTCCTGCGCCGCCGCCGGGGAATCGGGCGCGGGCAGGACATACGGCACGAGCAGAACGGGCAGACTCAGCGCGAAGGCGAGCACGGCCCGCCGCCTCAGCGCCGCGACCGCCCAGAGCGCCGCGACGGCGAGGACGGCGAGCGTCATGCCATGTGCGCCGACGAGCCCGCCGAGCATGATCCACGGCGTGTCGATCAGCGCATGGCCGGGCAGCGCCCAGGGGAAGCCTGTAAGGACGGTGGACCGTGCCGCCTCGGCCAGCACGAGAAGCGGCGCGACAAGGACGGCACGCGGCACCGGACCCGAGACGATGCGTGTCGCGGCCCATGCCGCAGCGGCCCAGAAGAGCGCCATGCCACAGGCGAAGAGCACCAGCGCGAAGGGCGCCATCCAGCCGTGGCGGGCAGCTTCGACGAAGAAGGGCTCGACGATCCAGTGAAGCGTCACCGCAAAATGCCCGGCGCCCCCGGCAAGCCCGCGCAGGAAGCCCGCGCGCTGGCCGGGCGCAACCGCGACGAGCAGGA
Organism: uncultured Roseicyclus sp.; assembly: GCA_964623765.1. Classification (GTDB taxonomy): domain Bacteria; phylum Pseudomonadota; class Alphaproteobacteria; order Rhodobacterales; family Rhodobacteraceae; genus Roseibacterium. The sequence goes on along the minus strand of CAZUVG010000470.1, from coordinate 1,965 downwards.
CGAACCCCGCGAGGCCGAGCGGCGTGGCGAGCCAGAGATCGAACGGCGCCTGCCCCAGGCCCGCGACAGCGCCGCATGCGGCCGAGACCGCAAGCGCGGTGCGGCCGCGAAGCCCGGTCAGATGCGCGGCGAGGCCGCGGGACGGGATCATTCCGCCGCCATGTCCTTCGGCGTGCGAACGCGGAGCCGCTTTATCCGGCGGGGATCGGCGTCGATCACCTCGAACTCGACGCCTGACGGATGGGGCACGACCTCGCCGCGCGCGGGAACACGCCCCGTCAGCAGGAAGACGAGACCGCCGAGCGTGTCCACCTCCTCCTCGTCGTCGATGGCGGACAGGTCGATCCCGATCTCGGCCTCGAACTCCTCGAGCGGCGTACGCGCGAGCGCGAGCCAGGATCTTTCGCCCTCGCGCTGCCAGCCGCGAGCCTCCTCGATGTCGTGTTCGTCCTCGATCTCGCCGATGACCTGCTCGATGAGATCCTCGATCGTCAAGAGCCCGTCGACACCGCCATATTCGTCGATGACCAGCGCCATGTGCGTCCGGTCGGTCTGCATCTTGGTCAGCAGGACCCCGATCGGCATGGACGGCGGCGCGAACAGGAGAGGGCGCAGCATCGTGCGCAGCGAGAAATCTCCGTTGCCCCCGTTGAACCCGTACCGCAGCGCCACGTCCTTGAGATGCACGAGACCGACCGGCACGTCGAGCGTACCGTCGTAGACCGGCAGCCGGGTCATGCCGCTCTCGCGGAAGGTGTCGACCAGTTCCGGAAGCGACGCGTCGCAGGAGACGGACACGATCTCGGCGCGGGGAATGGCCACGTCCTCCACACGCATCCGGCGCAGGTTGGACATGCCGAACGGACGCGCACCGTTACCGCGAGGCTCGGCCTCGGCGACCGCGTCGGGACCGTCCGAAACGTCGCTTTCGGGAGAGGGGGCGCCGCCGAAGAAGCGGGCAAGGAAGCCGGGCCTCTGGCCGGGCGTGTCGTCATCGTCCGAATGCGCGCCTTGCGCCGCCGCAGACGACGGATCGGGGTTCGAGCTCATCGCTCCTTTCCACACAGAACCGGGCCTTTCATCGCCCGCGACCTTCAATATGGGTCAGGCACACCCAGTCTTGCAAGGATGCGCGTCTCCAGCCTCTCCATCAAATCGGCGTCCGGGTCGGTTTCGTGATCGAATCCGAGCAGATGCAGCATCCCGTGGACAAGGAGATGGGCGACGTGATGCTCGAACGGGCGGCCCGCCGCCTCGGCCTCGCGCCGGCAGACGCCGTACGCGATCGCGATGTCGCCAAGCTCGACCGGCGGGTCCGCGGCATCGGCGGCCGGCAGGTCCGGCATCGCGCCCGGTGCCGCCGCCGCGCGCTCGGCCGACGGCCAGGACAGGACATTGGTCGGCGCGCGGCGGCCCCGGAACTCGGCGTTCAGCCCCGCGATCCGGTCGTCGCCGCAGGCCAGCAGGCTGACGGCGAAGCGGTCGGGCGACAGACCCAGCCCCGACAGCGCTGCCGGAACGGCGCGTGCGGCCAGTTCGGCGATGCCGGCCTCTTCCCACGCGCGGTCCTCGATGAGAACGTCGATCTCCATCGCGACCGGTCAGCCGCCGCACCCGGGCATTCCTTGCAAGGAATGCCCCGAGAGCCTTGCAAGGCTCTCCCGGCCTTTTGCAAAAGGCCGGGTGCATCCTTGCAAGGATGTGCCGGGATCAGCTCTCCGCATCGGCATCGTAGGCGTCGATGATCTTCGCCACCATCGGGTGCCGAACGACGTCGCGCGCGGTGAAGTAGTTGAAGCTGATACCGTCCACCTGCCCGAGGATGCGCTCTGCGTCGATAAGGCCCGAGGGCATCCCGCGCGGCAGGTCCACCTGGCTGCGGTCGCCGGTGATGACCATGCGGCTGCCCTCGCCCAGACGGGTCAGGAACATCTTCATCTGCATCGACGTTGCGTTCTGCGCCTC
>CAZUVG010000469.1:0-2754 GCA_964623765.1 uncultured Roseicyclus sp. | reverse complement strand
CGTTCGTTGCCGCCCCCCTCGGCATGGGCTACCCTGTGCGATGCGACGCGGGCCCTGCCCCGCCGCCGCGATCGGCCGTGTACCCAAGTGGTCTAAGGGGTCGGATTGCAAATCCGATATTCGTGGGTTCGAATCCCACCGCGGCCTTGAGAGAACGCCGTCTCCCGACTGGGAGCGGCGTTTTTCGTTGGGTCGGCGGCCGGCGTTTCGGCATGAACGCTGCGGGCGATGCCGATTTCGTGGTACGACACACCGGACGGCGCGGGGGATGACCCGCCGCGACGGGACTCCGCCGTCCGCTCCGCCGGCCCGCCCGGCGCAGGAGACGACGCGTGCCGGTTCGAGCTCCCGTCCAACCCGCCCTCCTGCGATGGGCCGCGAGCGATCCGGGCGCGAGCTGCTGGATCTTGCGGGCCGGTTCCCGAAGCTCCTCGAATGGGAGGCGGGGCGACTGCAGCCCACCTTTCGGCAACTCGAGCAGTTCGCGAGGGCAACGCACGTCCCCTTCGGCTACCTGTTCCTGCCCACGCCGCCGGAGGAACGGATGCCGATCCCCGACCTCCGGACGCTCCGCCACCGAGGCCTCGAACGGCCGAGCCCGGACCTTCTCGACACGATCCACGCGATGCAGCGTCGGCAGGCATGGCTCCGCGAAGACATGCTGGAAGTCGACGCCGATTCCCTGCCCTTCGTGGGCAGCGTTCGCGTGACCGACGACCCGGAGGCGGTCGCGGGCGAGATGCGGCGCACGGTCGGGCTCGACGACGATTGGGCCCGTCGTATCCCGACCTGGCAGGCGGCCATCGGCGCCCTCCGCCAGGCGATCGACGAGACCGGCGTGATGGCGGTCATCAACGGCGTGGTCGGCAACGCGACTCAGCGGACCCTCGACGTCGAGGAGTTCCGCGGTTTCGCCCTCAGCGACCCGCACGCGCCGCTGATCTTCGTCAACGGATCGGATGCCCGTTCGGCCCAGATGTTCACGCTCGCCCACGAGCTCGCCCACATCTGGCTCGGCGAGAGCGCGGTCACCGACACCAAGGCGACGACGCGGCCCTCGCAGCCGCTGGAGCAGTGGTGCGATCGGGCGGCAGCCGAGTTTCTTGTTCCGGCCCGATCGCTGCGATCCGCCTGGCCGGAGCTTCGCGCGGAACCCGAGCCCTTCGAGGCTACGGCCCGGAGGTTCAAGGTCAGCCCGATCGCCGCGGGCCGTCGTGCGATGGACCTCGGGCTCGTCAGCCGGGACCTCTTCTTCGACTTCTACGACGAGTACACGTCGTCGGAGCGGTCCCGGCGGCAGGACTCCCAGGGTGGAGACTTCTACCGCACTCAGGATTCGCGAGTCGGCCGGCGATTCGCGTTGCTCGTCGTTCGAGCAGCCAAGGAGGGCCGCCTCAGCTACCGGGACGCCTACGACCTCACCGGACTGCGAGGGGGCACCTTCCAGGAGTACGCCGAACGTCTCGGGGTCGGCTGACCATGACGCCGACCGGCCCGTTCGTTCTCGACTCCGACGTCTTCATCGCCGCCAAGAACTCCTACTACGCCTTCGCGATCTGCCCCGGGTTCTGGCACAGTCTGATCGGCCATCACGAGGCGGGAAATCTCATCAGCATCGATCGAGTCAGGGACGAGCTGCTGATGGGCCGGGAGACCGAGGACCTCGTTCGCTGGGTACGGACGCGCGTTCCGGAGACCTTCTTCCGCCCGACGGCCGAGATCGAGGTCGCGGAGGCCTACACCGAGATCATGACGTGGGTGCAGCGGAGCACGCAGTACGTGGACGCCGCGAAGAGCAAGTTCGCCACCGGCGCGGACGGGTGGCTGGTGGCGTGAGCCCGGGTGCACGACCTGACGCTCGTCACCAACGAGCAGTCCCGGCCCGAAGCCCGGAGTCAGGTCAAGCTGCCGGACGTCTGCATGGCATTCGACGTCGCGTTCTGCGACACGTTCGAGATGCTGCATGTGCTCGGCGCGCGGTACTCATGGGACGGGATGACCGGCACTTCGTCAGCCGGGGAGTCGCGTGTTGCCAAGGCACTGGGCTCTTCCGCGTTCTTCCGAGGAGGCACGCGGTCGGCGGCCCATTCTGGCGAGGCGCGAGCCTCGCCGACGAGGCGAGCTCGAGGAGATGGTCCCACCCCGCGATGAGCACGCGCCTCACGGGAGACCATCGCCGCGGCTCCGAACCCCCCCTTCACGAAGGGTGCGTGGGCCGGGCCATGCCTATCGCGAAATGGGGCCGGTACTCCGCCCTGAAGGCCCGTGAGTCGACGAGCCCCGCGGCGCTTTGGTATCGCATCAAACGTCAAATATGATCGGACATTCTTCACGCTTTCCAAGCATCCTGAAGCGTGCTTGCTTGGATCCCGTGCTATAAGTCAATCATGGCCGGACGTTCACCGCACAGCCTAATCAAGCGGCTCCAGGCCGAGCTGCCCCACGACGCCCCGTTCGACCTGGACGACCTCCGGCGGCTCGACGTGCCGCGGCAGGCAGCGTCGCACTACGCGAAGGCGGGCTGGCTCGTCCGCGTCGGCCACGGCGTGTATGCCCTGCCCGGGGCGACCTTGACGTCCCACGGGATGGTGAAGCTCCTGCAGCGCCGGGTGGATGGCCTGCACATCGGGGGCAAGACCGCCCTCGGCATGCACGGCGTCCGCCACACGCTCGCCGTTCGGGAGCGAATGGTCCTCTGGGGTGTCAAGGACCGGCCAATGAAGGCCACCTGCAGCTCGGGCAATCAAGGCCACG
>CAZUVG010000468.1:0-2757 GCA_964623765.1 uncultured Roseicyclus sp. | reverse complement strand
ATCTTCCCCTTCGGATTCGAGGATGCGGTCGAGGCGCTGCAGGTTGCCGTATTTTTCCCGGTAGCCGTCCCAATCGAATTCCGTGAGTTCTTCGTATCCCTCGAACTGGCTGATGATCCCGTCGTCATGGAATGGAATGAAGAGCTTGCAGCTCACGTCTTCCCAGTGCGCCATTTCCTCGGTCCCGAGGCCGATCTTCTCGCACAGGCGCCGCCGCTCGTCCGCCGGGATCAGTTCCAGCACGTCGTCGGCGCGCGACAGGACCCACGAAGTCATGAAGTTCATGTAGGCATTGTTGTCCAGCCCGCCGTCGGTGCTGGGATCGGCACCGGGATAGGCGGTATGGAACTCGTCTGGGCCCATCACTCCGCAGATGCCATAGCGCCCGTCCGACCGCTCCTCGGCGATGCTCGCAAGATACCGCGCGATCTCGCAGAACAGTTCCGCGCCGTAATCGCGCAGGAAATCGCGGTCGTCGGTGGCCTGGACGTATTCCCAGACATTGTAGGCGATGGCCGCCCCGATATGCCGCTGGCGCCAGGAATTGTCGGGAATCCAGCGGCCAGACCGCGGGTTGAGGTGGATGCGCTGGCTTTCCTCCCGCCCGTTGGAGCCGCTTTGCCATGGAAACATCGCGCCCTTGCAGCCCGCCTCGCGGGCCGCGCGCCGGGCCTCGTCCAGACGATGATACCGGTAACGCAGGAGCGCGCGGGTCAGCACGGGCATGCGGAGCGTCAGGTAGGGGAAGATGAACAACTCGTCCCACATGACATGGCCGCGATACGCCTCGCCGTGCCAGCCGCGGGGCGGGATGCCGACATCCATGTTGACCGAATGGATGGACGCAGTCTGCAGAAGGTGGAGGATATGCAGGCGCAGTTTCAGCTGTGCGTCGCTGTCGGTGCCGTCGAGGCAAATGTCGAATTGCTCCCATAGGTGATGCCAGGCGCGTGAATGCTCTTCTTCCAGGGAGCGGAAATCATGGGCGTGGCGGACATGATTCACCGCCTCGTGGAGGGGCTCGGTGATGCCGGCGTCGCGGCTGTCGAAATAGGCCGCGACCTTCTCGACGGTGATCGGGCGTCCCTCTTTCGCGTCGAGATCGAATTCCTCCTCGACGATATCGGGCAGGATCGCGGAGCGCGTAGCAGGGACGTGGCCGCCGTCGATCACGACCGAGGTCCGAGCCGCCAGCGCCACCTCCCGCCGCGCCTGAACAAACCGGGAGCGCAGGGCGAGAACACCGCCATCCTCGCGCCCGGTATGCAGCGTCTCAAGATGACGGCTCGCGAGATCGCGGTAACGCGCCACGCCCCAGTTTATGACGCTCCCGTCCAGCCCGGCGCGCAGTTGCATGCTTCCCGACCAGTTCTCGGGTGTCACTGTCACCAAGAGCGCGGCGAGATGCGGGTCGTGCATGGACAGGATCCGCCGCTCATCCCATCGCGTCACCCGTCCTTCAGCGTCACGAAAGCGCAGGCTGCGGGTCAGCACGTTGTTCTTCAGGTCCAACTCCTGACCGTAATCGAGATATTCGACATCGTCCGGGCGCAGCCAGTCGCCATCGTCTATCCGCATGGTCAGCGGCAGCCAGTTCGGAATGTTGACGAGATCTTCGTTCTCGATCCGGTGGTCGGCGATCTCGGACGTCAGCCGATCGTAGCCGCCGGCGAGGTAGGTGCCGGGATAATGAACGTCGTCGGCCAGGGCGTTCGTGGCCGCCGCGCGGGAGACGATGTACCCGTTGCCGAGCGCGCAGAGCGTTTCGCGCAGGCCCTCGGACCGGGGATCGTAGCCGGAATACCTCAGATGCCAATCGTTCATGGTTCCCCCATATCCGGTTCGGCCAGCCATTCGACGAAGCGGCGCACGTCCTCCGGATCGGCCAGCGCGCAGTCTGCCAGCGTGGCACGCCTGTCGCCGCGGACGGCGATGCACAGGCCGGCGCTGTCGAGGGCGCTGAACGCGTCTTCGTCGGTCAGGTCGTCGCCGAGATAGACCGGCAGGGCGTCGCCGTCGCCCAGCCTCGTGTGCGCGAGCAGCCATGCGACGGCCCGGCCCTTGTCCCAGTCGGCGCGGGGCTGGATCTCGAAGACCTTCTTGCCGCGGCCCTTGCGCAGCGTCTCGTGGCGACCCACGATCCTGTCCACCGCGTCCTCGATCGCCGCGTGAGTCGTCTCGGCAGCCCGGCGATAGTGCACCGCCACCGAAAAGGTCTTGCGTTCCACATCGGCCCCCTCGATGCCCGAAAGCGCCTCGCGCAGGTCCGAAGCGGCCTCCTCGATGGGGCGCAGAAACCCCTCGGCCTCGTCGGGGCGTTCCTCGAGCCCGTCGGGCCCGGCAATGTCGAAGCCGTGGCTGCCGGCATAGATGACCTCGTCGAGGCCCACGCGCTCGCGCACATCCGCAAGGTCGCGGCCGCTGATGACGGCGACCGGGCAACGCCGGGCCAGGCGCGCGACCGCGGTGCGGGTGTCCTCGGCGATCGTGGCGTCGCGGTAATCGGCGACGATGTCCGAAAGGGTTCCGTCATAGTCGAGGAAGACCGACAGCGGCCGCGATCCCAGGCGGTCCCGAACCTCGTCCAGCCGGTCCCGGACCAGCGGCAGCCGGTCCAGCGTCCGGAGCCCGCCGCCGCCGGGCAAACACAACCCTCGCAGGTCGCGCGTGACAAGGTCGGCCCCGTTCGACCGCAGCGCGTGGCGATGCTGGCCGGAATCCTCCTGCCGGTCCACGCCGATCACGAGGCCGAAGCGT
>CAZUVG010000467.1:0-2758 GCA_964623765.1 uncultured Roseicyclus sp. | reverse complement strand
GCGGGCCACGAAGACCGGCAGCTTGACGTGGAACTTGACCTCGCACATCTCGAACGGAGTCGAGTGCCAGTGCCGCATCAGGTAGCGGATCAGGCCCTCGTCATTGCGGGCGTGCTTGGTGCCCGCGCCGTAGGAGACGCGGGCGGCCTGCACGATGGCGGCATCGTCGCCCATGTAGTCGACGACCCGGACGAAGCCGTGATCCAGGACCGGCACGGCGCGGTAGAGATGCGCCTCCATCCCCGGCGCCACGGCGCGCAGCGTGGGCTGCGGATTGGCGCGGGCTTCCTCGATCTCGGCAAGCTGGTCTTCGGTGAGCGGCATCGGACGGGCCTTTCGTGCAGGGGATTCGCGCTTGGCTTTGCCCCACATCTTGCATTGACGCGGCCATGCCCCGCAAGATGCGGTGGTCCGTGACCGTTGCCGTCTTGCCACGGGAAATTTACCGCGCACGCGGGCTGTTCCGGGGCACGCTTCGCGCTAACCTGCGGGCGAAACAGACGGCGAAGGGAGATCGAGCCATGGCAATCCGCTACCTGCACACGATGGTCCGGGTGAAGGACCTGGAGAAATCGATGGCCTTCTACCAGCTTCTCGGCCTGCACGAGACGCGGCGGATGGAGAACGAGAAGGGCCGCTTCACCCTGGTCTTCATGGCGCCCCCGGGACAGGAGGAATGCCCCGTCGAGCTGACCTACAACTGGGACGGTGACGAGGGGCTGCCGTCGGACAGCCGGCATTTCGGGCATCTCGCCTACCGCGTCGACAACATCTACGAGACCTGCCAGCACCTCATGGACAACGGCGTGACCATCAACCGCCCGCCGCGTGACGGGCACATGGCATTCGTCCGCTCGCCCGACAACATCTCGATCGAGCTTCTGCAGGAGGGCGAGGCGCTCGCGCCGGCCGAACCGTGGGCCTCGATGGAAAACACGGGCCACTGGTAAGGTGCGGGGCGCGGGCCTCCTTCTTGCGGGACTGCTGGGCCTCGCCGGACCGGCCGCGGCGCAGGAGCAGTGCCGGCTGGCGCTGCTCCTCGGACTCGACGTCTCGGCCTCGGTCGACCGGGAGGAATACCGGCTGCAGATCGAGGGGCTCGCGGCGGCGCTGATCGAGCCCTCGGTGGTGGAGGCGGCCCTGTCGGGCACAGGGCCCGTGGTGATCTCGATCTACGAATGGTCGGGACGCTTCCAGCAGGACGTCCTTGTCGACTGGACCACGATCCGCTCCAAGGCCGATCTGGTGGGCATCGCCGAGCGTGTGATCAACGCAACCCGCAGCCACGAGGACTTCCCGACGGCGCTCGGCTACGCGCTGGGATACGCCGCGTCGCAGTTCGAGCGCGGGCCCGACTGCCTGTTCCGGACGCTCGACATTTCCGGCGACGGGCAGAACAACGACGGGTTTCCGCCATCGGCAGCCTACGAGCACTTCCCGCTCGACGAGGTCACGGTCAACGGGCTCGCGATCGGGGGGGCCTCCCGCGGGATCGAGGACTACTACCTCGCCGAGGTCATCCGGGGGCCGGGGGCCTTCGTGGAATACGCGCGCAACCACGAGGATTTCGAGGAGGCGATGCGGCGGAAGCTCGAGCGCGAGTTGCGGGTGATGATCCTCGGGGAGGCAGAGCGATAGCAGGCTTTTGCAAAAGCCTGTCCCGCGCCTTGCAAGGCGCGTGAAGCGATTTGCAAATCGCTTCCCCCACGGCTCCTTCCAGGGTCAGGTCACCGGCAGAAGCGCCGCGCCGACGCGCCGGCCCTCGGACAGGAGCACGTTGTAGGTGCGGCAGGCCGCGGGACTCGCCATGGCCTCGAGGCCGATGCCGGCCTCGCCCAGCGCCTCGCGGAAATCCCGGGGGGGATGGGCGATCTCGTCGCCCGTGCCCACGATGATGACGTCGATCTCGTCTGCGGCGGCGAGGATGGGACGGATCGCACCGTAGCCCTCCCACCGGCTCGTGGCGCCGGGCAGGATGAGGGCCGCCCCCTCGACGACATCTCCGTCGATGCGAAAGAAGCCGGGGCCGTAGCCGTCCACCTGTGCGGCGTTGCCGAAATCCACTTCGGTGATGCGCATCGCGCCTCTCCTTCGTCCTCAGTTCCAGAACGGCAGGGCCGCGATGCCCGCCGCTCCGATCAGACCATAGGCCAGCCGGCGGTACAGAACAGACTGCCCCGGATCGAAAAGGCACGCACCGACCCATGTTCCCGCGGCATAGGGCACCAGCAGGACCACGCCAAGCCAGACGGCCGTGCCCGGAAGCAGCCCCTGGAGCCAGAGCTGCGGCAGGAAACTGAGCGAGGTAAGCGTCAGGAAGACGGCGAGATTGCCGCGGGTGACGGCGACGGGCTGCCCCTCGGTGCCAAGGTTGAAAAGGATGACCGGCGGCCCGTTGAGCCCGGTGCTGCCGCCCGTGATCCCCGCGAGCGCGCCGACAGCGAGGCGCGGGCCAGTGCCAGAGCCCACCGGTATTCGCCAGCCTGCCGCGAGGGCTGCAAGCGTTCCGAGCGTAACCGTCGCAATGGCTGTCCGGGTGGCTTCGGCCGGGGCAAGGCGAAGGGCGGCCACGCCCAGCGGCGTGAACATGAGACAGGTGACGATCATGCCACCCACGGCACGCTTGTCGGCGACACGCCAGGCGCCGGGAAGCACGGTGACGAGCGAGGCGAGTGCAGCGAGAGAGAAGGCGGCCACGGCCGTCGCGGGCGCGATCGCGAGGGTCGCGAGCGGCATGAAGATCAGGGCCGAGCCGAAG
>CAZUVG010000466.1:0-2761 GCA_964623765.1 uncultured Roseicyclus sp. | reverse complement strand
GCCTCCATCACCTGCTGGCTGTCCTCGCGGTTCCAGTTGCCCGGCTGGCTGTCCACGAGCGTGACGTTCGGGCAGACTTCCGGAAGACGCTCCTGGAAGCCGTCGGAGCGCTCGATCGCGGTCGTGTAGCCCGGTTGTCCCGTGATCTCGACGATGCGCGCCTCGTCCTCGATGCCCTGCGCCTTGAAGCGGTCGCACATGATCTCGGCGGCGCGCTGACCTTGCGTGATGTTGTCGGGTCCGGAGAAGGACGTGATGAAGTCGAACCCGTCCTCGGCAATGTTGGAGTTTGTGATCACGACCGGGATGTCGGCCTGATGCGCCTCGCGCACGGCGGGGATCACTGCCTGGCCGTTGGTCGGCCAGATGATCATCGCGTCGACGTCCTGCTGAACGAGATCCTGGATCTGTGCGATCTGGCGGGCGACGTCGCCGCCCGCGTCGAGGACGACCACCTCGACGTCATCGTTCGCCTCGGCCGCCTCGATGAAGGCCTGTTCGTATGTCGTCTGGTAGCTGTCGACACCCACGTTGTTCTGCGTGATGCCGATCGTGTAGCTCTGGGCGGCCGCCGCTCCGGCGGCCGCGACAAGCGCGGTCGAGCAGGCAAGCGCAAGCTTGGTCGAATAGGTCATGTTTTCCTCCCTTAACGGTCTGGTGATTGCCGCTGTCCTCGCAGCCCGGGAATCACCCGGTGCAATCCGCGCCCATCCAGCGCATTTTTACCGAAACCCGAACTGGCCGATTTTGTCCGTTTCGGACTTTATGGTGTCCATATTGGATAATTTGATCCATGTCCGACCCTGTCAAATTGAACATTCCATGGAGGACGCGCATGTCACGCCCCCCCTCGAAGGCCGCGCTGCCAAGCGACAACCGAGCTGCCCACGGACACATGAACCAGTTGATCGTCGAAAATAACCGTTTCGGACATGACGCCGCTGGACGCGGTTCGCAAGTCCCGGCCTTTGCCGGCGAAGCCGAACTGGAGCGCGTTGTCGGCTTTCTCGGCGACCTTATCGTCGAGATCGACAACTCGCTCGATCCCAACACCGTCAACCCTCATCTCAACATGATCCTGCATCTTCTGCAGGGCCACCTCGACGGGCGTCTCGTCTCGGCCTCCTCCATGGTTGCGGCCTCGGGGGTGCCCTACGCGACGGCGATGCGCAAGCTTGGCGACATACAAGCCGCCGGCCTCTTGGAGCAGCGCCCCCGTACGCGCACCGGCAAGAGCTTCTCCCTGCACCCCAGCCCCGCGCTGCTGGATCGGTTCAGCCAGCTCGCCAACCGGATCGACCGGATCGCCCGGACAAGCTTCGGCGGAGACGCGCCGGACCGGGACTACTATTTCGGCGGCTCCTACCAGCCCGGTCAGGCAACACTGCCGCCGCCCCACGCCCTGTCCGCGCCCCTGAAGCTTGCGGGGGGCCTCCGCATCCTCGTGCATGGCGACCCGACATTCATGGTCATGAGCGCACTCAAGAGGCAGTTCGAGCAGATCGTGGGCACCAACATCGCGCAGCGCGCCTTCTCCATCGACCGGCTGCGGCAGGAGGCGTTGCGCAACGCCGAGCGCAAGCGCAGCCGTTACGACCTGATCGCCGTCGACCTGCCATGGATCGGGGAATTCGCGGCGCGCGGCGTCATCAAGCCCCTGGCCGAGGTGATGGATGTCGATCGGCTGGATCCCGGCGACTTTCATACGGCCGGCTGGCGGGCGACGCACTGGGACGGCGTGCCTTACGGCGTCCCGAGCCAGACGACACCCGAACTGATGTTTTACCGCAAGGACTGGTTCGCGGAAGAGGGTCTCGCGCCACCCGAGACGACCGAGATGGTGATCGAGGCCGCGCGCCACTTCCACGAGCCGCGCGCCGGGCGCTACGGCGTCGCCTGGAACGCGGCGCGCGGCACGGCGCTGGGGCACACCTTCATGATGACCTGCGCCGCCTTCGGCCAGCCCATCATCGACATGCCCAAGGTGGCCGGCGGCTACGACGCCGACAAGCTGGCGGAGGGAAACTACCGCCCGGCGCTCGACACCCCGCGCACGCGCGCTGCCGCCGACTATCTGATGCAGCTGCTGCAGTATTCGCCGCCCGACATCCTGTCGATGTCCTGGTACGAGCGCGTCCGCCCCTACGCGGCAGGCCGGGTGGCCATGGCATATGGCTACACGCTGCTCGCCCCCTATTTCGAGAGGGACGAGACCTGCCCTGCCCACGGCAACACGGGCTACCTGCCCCACCCCCACGGCCCCGAGGGTGCACCGATCGCGCCGGTGGGCGGCTACGCGCTCTGCATACCCGCCAACCTCGCGGAGGACAGGGTGGCCGATGCCACCGAGGCGCTCGTCACCTTCACCTCGCCCGAGGCGCAGAAGCTCTACGCCCAGAACGGCAGCCGCACCGCGCCGCGCTACTCCGTGGGCGCCGACCCCGAGGTCCGCAGCCTGTCGCCGATCTTCGAACTGGTCGACCAGATGTCCTGGCGCGACGAGCTTCAGTTCTGGCCGCGCCCGCCGATCCCGCAGGTCTCCGACATCGTCACGCTCTGCGGAACCGAGCTTCACGACATGCTCCGCGGCATCGTCACGCCGGAGGCGGCGCTGGCCCGCCTGCAGGCGCGTGCCGAGGAAATACTTGACAAACCAGTCCATTAGGGAGGAAAACATGGACCCCAGCCGCCTGAAGGGAAAGAACATCCTCATCACCGGTGCCGCGCGCGGCATGGGTGCGGCCAATGCCGAGGCCTTCGC
>CAZUVG010000465.1:2377-2772 GCA_964623765.1 uncultured Roseicyclus sp. | reverse complement strand
CTCGGTCTGCATGTCGGCGAGCTTCTTCTGGAAAAGCTGCGTCTGCGCCAGCGGCCGCTTGAACTGTGTCCGGTCGAGGCCGTATTGCCGCGCCCGGTGCCAGCAATCCTCCGCCGCACCCATCGCACCCCAGGCGATGCCGTAGCGCGCGCGGTTGAGGCAGCCGAAAGGCCCCTTCAGCCCCTCGACGCCGGGCAGGAGCGCGTCCTCGCCCACCTCGACGCCGTCCATCGCGATCTCGCCGGTGACGGACGCACGAAGGGACAGCTTGCCGCCGATCTTGGTCGCCGCAAGCCCCTTCGTTTCCTTCTCCAGCACGAAGCCGCGGATCTTGCCGCCATGTGCCTCGGACTTGGTGAAAAAATACGAAAAGAAAATAGAAGCTTCTTCAGATA
>CAZUVG010000465.1:0-2367 GCA_964623765.1 uncultured Roseicyclus sp. | reverse complement strand
CATCTTCGAGCCGCTGATCGAATATCCGCCGTCGATCTTCCTCGCGACCGTCTTCATGCCCGCCGGATCGCTGCCCGCGTCGGGCTCGGTCAGGCCGAAGCAGCCGATGAGGTCGCCCTTCGCGAGGCCCGGCAGATACTTCTGCCGTTGCTCCTCCGACCCGTAGGCGTGGATCGGGTACATCACGAGGGAGGACTGCACGCTCATCATCGAGCGATAGCCCGAGTCGACCCGCTCGATCTCGCGTGCGACGAGGCCGTAGGTCACGTAGCCCGCGCCAAGGCCTCCGTATTCCTCGGGCACCGTGATGCCGAGAAGGCCCATCTCGCCCATCAGGCCGAAGATCTCCGGCTCGACCGTCTCCTGCAGGTAGGCCTCGGTCACGCGCGGCGCGAGTTCGGCATCCGCGAAGGCGCGCGCGCTTTCGGCGACCATGCGCTCGTCCTCGGTGAGCTGGTTGTCGAGGTGAAACGGATCGGCCCAGTCGAACGGGGCGAGCGAGGGGCCGGTCTGGCGCGTCTGACCGTCAGGCATTGCGTGTTCTCCCTTGCAACCATACCAAGACATAACAATTGCGCCCGGGCTTCAAGCCCGCCCGCCTGGCGGTCGGGTCCGCCGCCGAGAGTGTCCGCGGCGCCGGTTGGCCTTGGAACACGGGGGAGCAGGCGTGTCGGTGCGGCACTTGGTCCACCGGCGCAGGCAAGAGGAGGGCACGGGGATGGAGGATCTCGATCCGCGGCTGAGGGAGGAGGCCTACGCGCTGCAGTCCCACCTCGGCTTCGAGCTGACCGGATGGCGCGAGGGCCGGGCGCGGGTCGAGATGTCCGTGGGCCCGCATCTCGGCAACCGGCAGGGCGTTGTGCACGGCGGAATCCACGCGACGCTTCTCGACACGGCGATGGGCTATTCGGGCTGCTACACGGGCGACCCCGCGCGGCGGGTGCTGGCGCTGACGCTGTCGCTGACGGTGAACTATCTCGGCCCGGTCGGGGGCGCGCGCCTGATCGCCACGGGCGAGCGGACGGGTGGCGGGCGGTCGACCTCCTTCGCCTCCGGACGCCTCGAAGACGAGACCGGAACGCTCATCGCGACGGCAACCGGTGTGTTCCGCTACCGCGAGGCGCTTTGGTAGGGCGGTTCCGCTTGATGGCGGAGCCCCGATGACGTTTGCTCCGTCCCGGACACGCTGACGGAGGATGCGCGGATGACGGGACCGAGGCGGCACTGGCGCGACATGACCACGCGCGACTTCGCCGAGGGCGACACGGAGAACTGGATCGCGGTCCTTCCTGTCGCCGCGATCGAGCAGCACGGTCCCCATCTGCCCGTCGGCGTCGATGCCCTGATCGCGGAGGCCATGGTCGAACGCTGCGCCGCGGCCCTGCCCGGCAACGTGCCCGCCGTCTTCCTGCCCGTCCAGCAGGTCTGCAAGTCGAACGAGCACATCGCCTTTCCCGGCACGCTGACGGTGGACTGGGAGACGGCGATCCGGACCTGGCTCGCCCTGGGCCATTCGGTCGCACGGGCGGGGCTCCGCAAGATGGTCATCGTCACGAGCCACGGCGGCAACGTGCCACCCATGGAGATCGTGGCCCGCGAGTTGCGCCAGACCCACGCGATGGCCGTGGCCACGACCGCGTGGGGACGGCTCGCCGCGGAGCGGGTCTACACTTACCCCGAGGGCCCGATGGTCGATATTCACGGCGGGCTGTCGGAGACCTCGATGATGCTCGCGGTCCGTCCCGACCTCGTGCGCGGGGAGTTCGCCGAGGACTTCGCCAGCACGCAGACCGCGCTGCGGCAGGGCTCGGCGCGGCTGGGATACCACATGGCCGAGGCGAACCTCGGTTGGCTCGCGCAGGACCTGAACCCGAAAGGCACGGTTGGCGATGCCTCCTCGGCCAGTGCCGAACTCGGCGAAACCGACCTGGTATCGCAGGTCGAGGGCTTCGTGGCCCTGATGCGGGACATGATGCGGATCGCGCCGCCCGACCCGGGCTGACGGGGGCGGCCGCTAACCCTTACCCGGAGGCGCCCTTGCAGGGGCCATGCAGCACCACTAAGACTCCCCCGACACGCGGTGCAAGTTCCCGAGGCAGGCGACCATGAAAGACCCCATCGAATTCTACATGAACAACCTCGTGCCCATGGTCGTCGAGCAGACGAGCCGGGGCGAACGGGCCTACGACATCTTCTCGCGGCTCCTGAAGGAGCGGATCATCTTCGTCTCGGGGCCCGTCCACGACGGGATGTCGAGCCTGATCGTCGCGCAGCTTCTCCACCTCGAGGCGGACAACCCCTCGAAGGAGATATCGATGTACATCAACTCGCCCGGCGGCGTGGTGACGAGCGGCCTGTCGATCTACG
>CAZUVG010000464.1:0-2787 GCA_964623765.1 uncultured Roseicyclus sp. | reverse complement strand
GCCAGGGGCCGGCCTTCCTCAAGCTCGGCGGACGCGTGCTCTACCGGCTCGCCGATATCGAAGCCTTCGAGCAGAGCCAGCTGCAGCGTGCCCTGAAAATCAGCGAGGCGGTCGCGCGCGTCGGTCATTCTCCCCGTCGGCTGACCGCTGACCCCGCGCGGGCCGCACGGGTATGCTGATGGTCGCCGCAACCCCGATCGGCGCCCGCGTGGCGACGCCGAAGCTCACCGATGTCGAGCTCTACGCCTGGATCGCACAGGCCGAGGCTGGCGCCCGGATCGAGTATCACCGCGGCTTTCTCGGGATCGACGTCACGCCGGTGATCTCGACCCTGCCGGAGCCCGAGCGCCGCCAGCTCGCCGACCTCGGTCAGGCCGCGCTGGGCGCCTTCGAGAAGGGCCTCGTCCACCTCGTGCAGGAGCGCGTGGGCCCCGATCGCTTCGCTTACATCGCCGTCGCCCGTCCGAGACCCAAAGCCGCCGCCACCTCGCTTTCGGCGCTGCTCCTCGAAGAGCGCGCCGCGTGATGGCCCTGCCATTCCCTTCCAACGGAGACCCCACCATGCCGCATCCCGTCAACGCCCCGCAATTCGACGATCTCGAAGGGCTCGCCCTCGGCGACATCGCGGCGCTGCCGCCCGAGATGCTGCTGGACCTGCAGACGACGGCGCTCGCGGAGACCGCCCGCGTGAAGCGGCTGCGGGACAGGCTCGAGGCCGGCATCGCGCAGCGCTACGAGGCCGCCGCCACGGCCGAGCGGGCTGCACAGGGCAAGACAAGCGGCACCGTGCGCGTCGAGGACGAGGGTGTCGTGATCGTCGCGGATCTGCCGAAGAAGGTTTCCTGGGATCAGGACCGTCTCGCCGCCATGGCCGAGCGCATCCGCGCCGCGGGCGACGACCCGACCGAGTATCTCGAGATCGCCTACCGCGTGCCCGAGCGGCGCTTCGGCGCCTGGCCCGCGGCGATGCGCGAGGGCTTCGCGGACGCGCGCAGCGAGACCACCGGCAAACCCGTCTTCCGGCTCGAGGCTCGAGACCGGTGACGCGCGGCGGCGGGACGCCCGGTCGGCAACGCCGGGCAGGTTCCCCTTCGGCACCCGGTCACCCCCGCCGCCGCGCACCCTGAACGCAACTCCCGGAGAACCCCATGGCCTTCCGCATCATCACCGCCGACGAACGGCTCTCGACCGCCGAGAACAAGACGTCCCTCGCCATCTTCGGCCCGCCCGGCGTCGGCAAGACGACGCTCCTGAAGACGCTGCCCGCCGAGGAGACGGTCTGCCTCGACCTCGAGGCCGGCATGAAGTCGGTGCAGGACTGGCGCGGGGACTCGATCCCGGTGCGCAGCTTCACCGATTTCCGCGACCTCGCCGTACTGATCGGCGGGCACGATCCGGCCCAGCATCCGAAGTCCTGGTACGGCGCCGAGTATCACGCCTGGCTGCAGCAGCAGTATCTCGGCACCGGCATCGAGGACTTTCTCGCCCGGAAACGGATCGTCTTCGTCGACTCGATCACCGACCTGACGCGGCAGGCCATGGCCTATGCCCGCCAGCAGCCCGAGGCCTTCTCCGAGCGGACCGGGAAGCCCGATGTCCGCGGCGCCTACGGGCTCCTGGGCCGCGAGGTGATCCAGGCGCTGAAGCACCTGCAGCACGCCCGCGGCAAGACGGTGATCTTCGTCGGCGTGCTCGAGAAGGTCACCGACGAGTTCGGCGCGACGACCTGGCAGCCGCAGATGGAGGGCACGAAGGCCGGGCGCGAGCTGCCGGGCATCGTCGATCAGGTCGTCTCCATGCAGCTCTTCGGCCGCGACGCCAAGGGCGACTGGACCCTCGACGAAACCTCCGCCGAGCGCCGCCTCGTCTGCCGCTCCGGCAATCCTTGGGGCGTTCCCGCGAAAGATCGCTCCGGCCGCCTCGATGTGACCGAGGCGCCCGATCTCGGCGCGCTGATCGCCAAAATCGACGGCCGTGCACCCGCCCACACCGCCACCCCTTCCTGATCCAGACGCAAAGGATAGATCCATGAGCTACGATCTCAACGACGCCCAGCCGCAGATGGCCCCCATCGGCGAGCTGATCCCCGACGGCACCTTCGCCAAGGTCCGCCTGACCGTGCGCCCTGGCGGCGTCGACGGCGCCACGCCGATGGACGCCAAGCTCCTGAAAGCCTCGCAGTCGAGCGACGCGAAGATGCTGGACTGCGAGTTCACCATCCTCGAGGGGCCCCATGCCCGCCGTAAGTTCTGGCAGAGCTTCACCGTGGCGGGCGGCAAGGTCGACGAGAAGGGCCAGTCGATCGGCTGGAAGATCTCCAAGTCCACCTTTCGCGCGATGGTCGACAGCGCTCTCGGGCTCGATCCCAGAGACGAAAGTCCCGACGCCAAGGCCAAGCGGGTGCTGCCCGGGCTCAAGCACCTCGACGGCATCGTCTTCGCCGCGCGGATCATGGTGGAGCCCGCCTCCAACCCCCAATACCGCGACCAGAACCGGATCGCGAATGTCGTTCTGCCCGACGAGCCGCAGCATGCCGCAATCATGCGCGGCGAAACCGTGCCCCCGGAGCCCGTCAACGCCCCGCCGCGGAAAGCCACGAGCGCGCCGGCGCCGGGCTGGCAGGCGCCCACGCCGGCATGGGGTGCGCAACCGCAAGCCCCGGCGGCGGCTCCGGCCTGGGGCGCACAGGCGCCCGCGCCGCAGCCCACGCAGCAGTCGCCCGCCCAGCAGTCGCCCGCGTCCCCGCCGTCCGCGTCGGGCGGAGCGCCGGCGACCGGCATGCCCGCC